>NZ_JBSVVZ010000016.1:0-95068 GCF_054071875.1 Pseudomonas sp. SDO524_S393
CCAGCTCCCACACAAGCCCGCTCCCACATTTTTATACCGCGCCAGGCTTACGCCTTGCTGATGATGTTACCGGCATGCAGCCCGCATTCCTTCTGCGTGGCTTCTTCCCACCACCAGCGACCTTCGCGCTCGTGCTGGTTGGGCAGTACCGGACGGGTGCAGGGTTCGCAGCCGATGCTGATGAACCCGCGCTCATGCAGGCTGTTGTAGGGCAGTTCCAGCATGCGGATGTAACCCCAGATCTCCTCGCTGGTCATCTGCGACAGCGGGTTGAACTTGTACAGGGTGCGTTCCGGGGTGGAGAAGGCCGTGTCGATTTCCAGCGCCGCTACCTGGCTGCGGGTGCCGGGGCTCTGGTCGCGGCGCTGGCCGGTGGCCCAGGCGCTGACGCCTGCGAGTTTGCGGCGCAGCGGCTCGATCTTGCGCACGCCGCAGCATTCGCCATGGCCGTCCTTGTAGAAGCTGAACAGGCCTTTCTCTTTGACGAAGGGTTCCAGCTTGCTCTGGTCTGGCGAGATCAGTTCGATGTCGATCTTGTAGAAGTCGCGCACCTGCTCGATGAACCGATAGGTCTCCGGGTGCAGGCGGCCGGTGTCGAGGCTGAACACCTTGACGTTCTTGTTCAGCTTCCAGGCCATGTCCACCAGCACCACGTCCTCGGCACCGCTGAAGGAAATCCACAGGTCGTCGCCAAACTGGCTGAACGCCAGCTTGAGGATGTCCTGGGCAGACTTGTTGGCATAGGTCGCGGCGAGGTCAGCGACGTCGAAGGCTTGGTTCATCAGGACGGTTCCTACAGGTCAGTGGCGCTGAGCGCTCTCTAGGGGGGCGATGGTATCAAATCCGCCCTGCGTTGCGGCGGCGAGCTTGAGTCGCTAGAGTTCGGCAGTCCTTTTGCTCGCTCAACCAACCACCTGTAAATGGGAGTGTCTTGTGGAAATTGCCTGTCTTGACCTGGAAGGGGTGCTGGTTCCGGAAATCTGGATCGCCTTCGCCGAAAAAACCGGTATTGAATCCCTGCGGGCCACCACCCGTGACATTCCCGACTATGACGTGCTGATGAAACAGCGCCTGCGCATCCTCGACGAGCACGGGCTCAAGCTCGCCGACATCCAGGAAGTGATCGCCACCCTCAAGCCGCTGGATGGCGCCATCGAGTTCGTCAACTGGCTGCGAGAGCGCTTTCAGGTGGTGATTCTGTCGGACACCTTCTACGAATTCTCCCAACCGCTGATGCGCCAGCTGGGCTTTCCCACCTTGCTCTGCCATCGCCTGATCACCGATGAGCATGACCGGGTGGTGAGTTACCAGCTGCGCCAGAAAGATCCCAAGCGCCAGTCGGTACTGGCCTTCAAGACCCTGTACTACCGCGTGATCGCCGCTGGCGATTCCTACAACGACACCACCATGCTGGGTGAAGCCGACCGTGGGATTCTGTTCCATGCGCCGGAGAACGTGATCCGCGAGTTCCCGCAGTTCCCGGCGGTGCATACATTCGAGGACTTGAAGAAAGAGTTCATCAAGGCGTCGAATCGGTCGTTGAGTCTCTGACTGTCCTCAGCGTCGAGCCCTTGTCAGCGCTGCTGCGTTTGACCCAATGGCAGGAAAGATCCTGATTCAGAACAACTGTGGACGGTGTGTGAGCTGGAAGATAGCGTCCAGCTCCGACTGTCCGCAGCTGTTTGTGAGGGATCACATGAAGCGTCTGTTTACCCATCAGAAATTGTTTCCCGGATTGCATTTAATCCAGGCTGTGTCTACGATCTCCCGAATTGGGAGGTTGCAGCGATACGCATAATCGCTCTATCTACCTTACGAATATTCTGGGAAAGCCATCCAGCCCATGCCGATGCCCAAACACCGCTGGTTGAGCTGTACCGTCACTTGGAAAAAGCGATTTACTCCACACCGCAGGCGCTCAAGGCAGAGCTCAGAACGGCAAGCGTTCTTAAAGGTGGCAGGGTGGTATTCAACGTCGGTGGCAATAAATATCGAGTAATCATGGCGATCGACTATCAGCGACAGCTTGGGTTCATACGTTTCGTTGGGACTCACGCGCAGTACGATCAGATCAACGCGGAGACCGTGTGATGAACATCAAACCCATACATTCACGGGATGACCTGACTGCAGCGCTTGCGCGCGTAGAGCAGCTATGGGGAGCGCAAATCGGCTCTCCCGAGGGTGACGAGCTGGAAATCCTCGCCATTCTCATTGAAAAATACGAGTCCGAGCATTACCCGATGCCACCTTCAGATCCGGTGGAGGCCATCAAGTTTCGAATGGAGCAGTTGGGGCTGACCCCGCGTGACCTCGAGCCTTTTATCGGTACGAGCGGGCGGGTGTCGGAAGTGTTGAATCACAAGCGCAAGTTGAGCCTGGCGATGATCAAGCGCTTGCACGAAGGTCTGCGTATTCCCTATGAGCGTTTGCTGGCGGGGGAGTAGCGGACAGATGCAGTACCAGGGCAAGCCTGGTCTCACCTTTGCTCATCCGGCGATCAATTGTCACTCGGGCGCAAAGCGTGGGTTGAATCGGCAGCCTTCTGCGTTGAACGAGTCGGCTGCACAGTGTTCGAACTTCTGTTTTCATGTGCGATATGATCGCATGCGATGTTTTTTGGCGTGCGTCGACGGCACGTATCCATTCAAACGATCAGGCTACAGGCCCAGGCATCACTCTTTGATCAGTGAAGCGCCTTGATGGGACAGGAAGAACGAGGCGTCTTCCAGGGCAACGGCGTCGTGTTCTTCGCCCGGCCCGATTTTCAGGTAGTCACCCGCCGCCAGGACCAGGTCGCCGAAGCGGATGCGCCCGCTAAGCATCATGATTTCCTCGCGACCTTCGTGATCATGCAGCGGAAAGCGCGCACCGGTGGTGAATTTGACCAGCTCCGAGCCGTCGCCATTTTCTCCCCAGATGGACAGGAAGCTGACGCCGGGATGTTCGGTGCTTTCGAAGACGCGCTGGGACTCAGTCAAGTGGATCATGATTTTCTTCCTTCAGGGTTTGATCAATGGGGTTTCGGTAGTTTTTCGCATTCGATTAAATCGAATGCGATTTAAATTTCTATGATTTGCCCGGCCTTGTCAAACTTTTTCTCAGGGCATGTATTCAAGGCCAGAGCCGCCGTGGATTCGCTGCCTGGGTAAGCACCGGAAACAACCACTCTTCCGATTTGATCGCATGCGTAGTAAATTGGCGGTTCGCCGTTGAAGTACCAGCAGGCATCAGGGAGCTTTTCGATGAAAACCAAACAGCCCATCACGCCAGACATCCAGAGCCTTTCTGAATTCCTGTGCTTTTCGGTGTATTCCAGCAATCTCGCGTTCGGGAAAATCTATAAACCCGTGCTGGAAAAATTCGGTCTGACCTACACGCAATACATTACGATCGTGGCGCTCTGGGAAGAGGAACCCGTGACTGTCAGTGCGTTGGGGGAAAAGCTTTTTCTGGAGTCCAATACCCTGACGCCGATCCTGAAGAAGCTTGAGGTCGCCGGCTTTGTAACGCGCCGCCGGGATGCCGAAGACGAGCGGGTCGTTCAGGTCAGCCTGACGAAAAAGGGACGCGCGCTGCGTGAAAGTTGCCCGGAACTCGACATCACCGAGGCGACAGGCCTTTCGCCCGAGGAGTTCACCCAGATGCAACGTGCCATCAGCAAGCTGCGCGACAGCCTGAATCGTTCGCGAGCCTGATGCCGGGCTGGCTTCACCCTTAAGAACCGGGCGCGCACCGCCCGGCAGCATCAGGGCAAGATACTTAAGGATACACAGCGAAGATTCCTGGACACATGGCGGATACATGGACGCAGTTTCATTGGGAGGCTTGAAAAAACCTGCACTGCGACTGCTCCGGTGTGTCCGATAGAGGACGGCCCGGGCCGGTCGTTGAGCACCTCCAACAATAAGACTGCCAGCGTTGCGTGCTGGTCGGAGTGATCAATGACAACGCTCTCCAAACATCTGGGCTGGCTTGGGATTGGAGTCCTCGGCGCCTGTGCGTTGGCCGTAGTGGCTTTACGGCGCGGCGAACCCGTGAATGCGCTGTGGATGGTAGTGGCCAGCGTCGCTATCTATCTCGTCGCTTACCGCTATTACAGCTTGTTCCTGTCCAGGCATGTGATGCAGCTCGACCCCTCCCGAGCGACGCCAGCCGTACGGAACAACGATGGGCTCGACTTTGTTCCTACCCATAAAAATGTGCTTTTCGGTCATCACTTTGCAGCGATTGCGGGGGCAGGTCCGTTGGTGGGGCCGGTATTGGCCACGCAAATGGGCTATTTGCCAGGCATTCTCTGGCTGATCGTGGGCGTGGTGCTGGCCGGCGCCGTGCAGGACTTCATGGTGCTGTTTCTGTCGATGCGCCGTAATGCCAGTTCTCTCGGCGAGATGGTGCGCGAGGAAATGGGCCGCATCCCTGGCACCATCGCCTTGTTCGGTTGTTACATGATCATGGTGATCATCCTCGCCGTGCTCTCGCTGATTGTGGTCAAGGCCTTGGCCGAAAGCCCCTGGGGCATGTTCACGGTGATGGCCACTGTGCCGCTGGCGATGTTCATGGGCGTTTATATGCGCTACATCCGTCCCGGACGGATAGGCGAGATCTCGATCATTGGCGTGGTGCTGTTGCTCGCCTCCATCTGGCTGGGCGGCCAGATTGCTTCGAACCCTTACTGGGCCAGCGTGTTCACCTTTACCGGCCCCCAAATCTGCGCACTGCTGGTGGGCTACGGTTTTGTGGCTTCGATCACGCCAGTCTGGCTGGTCCTCGCGCCGCGGGACTACTTATCGACGTTCCTTAAAATCGGCACGATCGTCGCGCTCGCCATCGGCATATTGCTCACGGTTCCCGAACTGAAAATGCCGGCGATCACGCAATTCGTGGATGGCAGCGGACCGGTCTGGCGTGGCGGGCTGTTTCCGTTCCTGTTCATCACCATCGCCTGCGGTGCGGTGTCGGGCTTTCACTCCCTGATCGCCTCGGGCACGACACCGAAGATGCTCGATAACGAGATCAACGCGCGTTTCATCGGCTATGGCGCGATGCTGGTGGAGTCGATGGTGGCGGTGATGGCGATTGTCGCGGCATCGGTGATTGAGCCGGGTGTGTATTTCGCGATGAACAGCCCTGCGGCGATCGTCGGGTCGGACGTCGTCACGGTCGCGCAAACGGTCAGCCAATGGGGCTTTGTGATCACCCCCGATGCATTGCAGGCGGTGGCGCGGGACATTGGTGAAAACACGGTGCTTGCCCGTGCAGGTGGGGCGCCCACTCTGGCCGTGGGGATCGCGCAGATTCTTCACCATGTGCTGCCCGGCAAAGACACCATGGCTTTCTGGTACCACTTTGCAATTCTGTTCGAGGCGTTGTTCATCCTCACCGCTGTGGATGCGGGCACGCGGGCCGGGCGCTTCATGTTGCAGGATCTGCTCGGAGCGTTTGCGCCCGCATTCAAGCGTACGGATTCTTGGGCCGCGAACATCACGGCCACAGCCGGGTGCGTTGCGATGTGGGGCTATCTGCTTTACCAGGGAGTGATCGATCCATTGGGAGGCATCAATACCTTGTGGCCACTGTTCGGTATTTCCAATCAGATGCTGGCGGGAATTGCATTGATGCTGGCGACCGTGGTGCTGATCAAGATGAAGCGGCAGCGCTTCATCTGGGTAACCCTGTTACCCACTGTGTGGCTCGTCATCTGCACCACCTATGCCAGCCTTATCAAGCTGTTCGATAAAGACCCGGCAATCGGCTTTCTGGCCCTGGCGCGTAAATATCAGGCCGCGCTGGATTCGGGCACGGTCCTGGCACCCGCGAAGAATCTGGGGCAGATGCACGACGTCATTTTCAATGCGTACATCAACTCGACACTCACAGTGCTGTTCCTGTTTGTGGTGTTGAGCGTGCTGGTCTACTCATGCAACGTTGCGCGTCTGGCCTGGCAAGCCCCCCATCGCAGCGACAAGGAAACCCCCTACGAGGCGGTGTCTCGATACAGTTCACCGACCGCCACCCATCCCTCATCCACGAAGGGCCCAGTCCATGTTTAAAGCACAACTGAAACGGAGCTTCACATGGTTCCGGCAACTGTCACGCCTGATGGTCGGTATACCGGATTACGAAAACTATGTCGCGCTCAGAGCCGTCAGCCATCCGGGTGAGCCGGTGATGACGTATGAACAGTTCTTCCGCGAACGCCAGGACGCCCGTTACAGCAAGCGCCAATGCACCACACGTTGTTGCTGAGCCAGGCGCTCGATTGAGGCATGAAAAGCACGCCACCCGAATGGGTGGCGTTGTTCCGATCCCATTGCGAAAACTGGCTTACAAACCTTCCAGCGTTTGCAGCAACACCCTTACCTTGGTCAGCGATTCCTGATACTCCGCCTCCCACTGCGAGTCGGCGACAATCCCGCCGCCGCCCCAGCAACACACTTGCCTGTCTTTCACCAGCAGGCTGCGGATGGCAATCGAGCTGTCCATCTCACCGCGCACATCCAGATACACCAGCGAACCGCAGTACAACCCACGCCGGGTCGGCTCCAGTTCGTCGATGATCTGCATCGCGCGGATCTTGGGCGCACCGGTGATGGAGCCGCCGGGGAAGCTGCCGGCGATCAGGTCGAGGGCGTCCTTGTCGGCCGCCAATTCGCCGGTGACGCTGCTCACCAGGTGATGCACATTGGGGTAGCTTTCCAGGCTGAACAGTTCCGGCACTTTTACCGAACCGGTGCGGCAGGTACGCCCGAGGTCGTTGCGCAGCAGGTCGACGATCATCAGGTTTTCGGCGCGGTCCTTGGGGCTGGCCAGCAGTTCGGCCGCGTTGGCGACGTCTTCTTCAGGCGTCGTTCCACGGGGGCGGGTGCCCTTGATGGGGCGGGTCTCGACGCGGCGTTCGCTGACGTGCACGAAGCGCTCCGGCGACAGGCTCAGCACCGCGCCGTCATCGGGCAGGCTCTGGAACCCGGAAAACGGCGTCGGGCAGGCTGCACGCAAGGCGCAGTAAGCCGCCCAGGGATCGCCGCTGCACACTGCACGAAAGCGTTGGGCAAAGTTGACCTGGTAGCAGTCGCCGGCCTGGATGTAGTCCTGAATACGTAGGATGGCTTGTCGGTAGTCCTCGGCGGTAAGGTCTGGGGCCATGGGGCCGTCAAGCTTGAAGGTCGCCGCGTTGTGGGCTACCGGCTGGCCGAACAGAGTGATCAAGCGCTGCTGTTCGCTCTCGGCCAGGGCCGGATGAAACACAAGTTGGCTGGTCTGCGCCTGATGGTCACTGATCATTGCCCAGGCATATAGCCCGAAACGCGCGTCCGGCAGGTGCAAATCGTCTGCGGCAGGGTGCGGCATGTGCTCAAGATGGCGACCAAAGTCATAGCTCAGGTAACCGATCAGCCCTCCCGCGAACGGCAGCTCATAGCCAGCAGGCAGATCCGCCTTGCCCAACTGCGTAAGATTTGCCCGCAAGCGTTGCAGGAAATTAACACCACTTTCGTCGGGCGATACCGTCAATGTCGCTTGTGGCCAGGCGCTCAGCAGGTCATAACGCCCGCGTTCGGCTGCCGGTCGCCCACTATCCAGCAGCACCGCGCCAGGGGCGTGACGAATCGCCGCGAAATACTCGGCGGGGTTGGCTCGATAGGGCAGCGGGTGTACGGAACAGGTCGACATGCGGGGTGGATCAGCCGTTGGCGTGGGGGAGGGGATTGTAGTCCCCTGTCGGTTATGGTCCTAGAGGGGATGTCGGGGATAAGCAGATTGAGGCCTTATCCTGAAAGATCAGTTGCTGGTTAGAAAGCCATCGCAGGCAAGCCAGCTCCCACATGGGAATGCGTTCAACCTGTGGGAGCTGGCTTGCCTGCGATGAGGCCGTCAGCCCTCTACCGCGGGAATATGCCCGAACATTTCCTGCACGAACCTCACCCGCTCCTCCGGTGTTTCCGTCACGCCAGCGGCTTTCAGCTCTTCCAGTCGCGCTTCTACCGCATGCGTACGCAGGGTCAAACCGCAGTCGTTGGCAATCTGGATATTCAGCCCTGGCCGCGCATTCAACTCAAGAATCAGCGGGCCTTTTTCCTGGTCCAACACCATGTCCACGCCGATGTAACCCAGCCCGCACAGTTCATGGCAACCGGCAGCGAGTTTCATGAACCCGTCCCAGTTCGGCAGTTGTACGCCATCCACCGCGTTGGTGGTGTCGGGGTGCTTGGTGATGATGTTGTTCAGCCAGGTGCCGCGCAAGGTCAGGCCAGTGGCCAGGTCGACGCCCACGCCGATGGCGCCCTGGTGCAGGTTGGCCTTGCCGCCGGATTGGCGGGTCGGCAGGCGCAACATGGCCATTACCGGGTAACCCATCAGCACGATGATGCGGATGTCCGGCACCCCTTCGTAGCTGATGCTCTTGAATATCTGGTCGGGGACCACGCGGTATTCGATCAGCGCACGATCGCGGTGACCACCCAGTGAGTACAGGCCAGTGAGGATGCTGGAGATCTGATGCTCGATCTCTTCATGGCTGATGATCTTGCCGGACACCGTGCGATAGCGCCCCTCGAAACGGTCGGCCACCACCAGGATGCCGTCACCGCCGGCACCCTGGGCCGGCTTGATCACGAAGTCGCTGCGCCCGCCGATGATGTCATCGAGCTTGTCGATGTCTTTCTCGGTGCTGATCACGCCGTACATTTCCGGCACATGGATGCCCGCCGCCAGCGCCCGCTCCTTGGTGATGATCTTGTCATCCACGATGGGGTACAGGCTGCGCTTGTTGTACTTGAGCACGTAGTCGGCGTTGCGCCGGTTGATGCCCATGATTCCCCGCGCTTCCAGGGCTTTCCAGGTTTTCCAGAAACCGAACATTACTGGTCAGCCTTCAGGAAGGCCTTGAAACGCACCAGCTCGGTCAGGCGGTAACCGCGATAACGCCCCATGGCCAGCATGAAACCCACTAGGATCAACAGGATCGCCGGGAAGGTGAACACGAAGTAGATCAGCTCGGGCACGCTCATGATGATGTGCGCCAGGGCGGCGGCGAACAGCGTACCGATCGCCACTTTCAGCGCATGGTTGGCGCCGCGTTCTTCCCAGGTGATCGACAGGCGTTCGATGGTCATGGTCAGGATCACCATCGGGAACAGCGCCACCGACAGCCCGCGCTCCAGCCCCAGCTTGTGGCTGAACAGGCTGATGGCCGCGATCAGCACCACCACGAAGGTCAGCACCACCGAGAGCCGTGGCAGCATTTGCAGCTTCAGGTGTTCCAGGTAGGAACGCAAAGACAGGCCCAGCGCCGTGATCAGGGTGAACAGCACAATCCCGAAGCCCAGTTGCGTCTCGCGGAACGCCAGGGCAATCAGTACCGGGGTGAATGTGCCGAGGGTCTGCAGGCCGATCAGGTTGCGCAGAATCAGGATCACCAGCACACCGATCGGGATCATCACCATGATCATGAAGGTCTGCTGGGTTTGCAGCGGCAGGCCGTACAGCGAGTATTCGAGGAAATTCGCGTCGGTGTTTTCGTCGGTCAGCTTGGCCAGACGGATGGCGTTCATCTCGCTGTTGTTGAGGCTGAAGGTCACGGTCGCCTTCTTGCCGCCGTCGACAGTGATCAGGTTTTCATCGCCGGTCCACCACAGCAGGCGGTCCGCCGGCAGGCCCTGTTCGCCGGTTTCCGGGTTGAAGTACAGCCAGTCGTTGCCATTGAAGCTGCGCAACCACAGTTCCGGGGTTTGTGGCTGGTCGGCGACGAGGCGGATGGTGTGGACCTTTTCCACCGGCACGTGGGCGATGGACAGCAGCAACTCCACGATCTTGGCCTTGTGCGGCGTGGACGGGTCGCCCGCCAGCAGCAGCTTCACGTTATCGTCGTTGAGGTTGTTGGTGCGCTTGATGGCTTCGCTGATAAAGGTCTCGACGTCGGCCGAGTGCTGGCGAATCGGCGCGAGCAAGGCTTCGGCGGCGATTTTTTCCGGGCCCTCCACGGCAATGCTGTCGCGGAAGGTCGGGCCCTTGACCTTGATCTTTTCACCGCTGTAGCGCTTGGTCAGTACCAAACGGTAATAGAGGGTCTGGTTGCCCTTGGCGCGGCGTGCCGACCAGGTGACCTTGCGGTTGCCGTCGATGCGGTTGACGCTCACCCCGTAGTTGTTCGAGATGAAGCTCTCGTTGAGGCTCACGAAATCGCGGCTCAGCGGTGGCACGAACATCTGGATCTTCACCGGGTCTTTCGGGTTGGGCACGAATTCGACCTTGGCGTCGATGTTCCACAGGTCGTCCGTGGCGTCCTCGGTCACCGGGATCCCCAGCACGAAAATCTGATAAGCGGTGACCGAAATACCCAGTACCACCAGGACGGCGATCAGGATTTTCAGGTGCAGGGTAAGAGAGCGCATTCGGTTTACTCGGCGGTATGAGCGTCGGCGGCGCAGGCGGGTTTGCCTGCAGCATATTTAAGACTGGGGTCGACCAGCGCATCAAAGCGTTTCAGCGCTTCGGAGCCGATCAGCAGCGGGTATTGGAATGCGCTACGGTCAGTCAAGTTCACTTCGATGCTGCGTAAAGCGGTGCCCATGCAGATATCCAGGGCAATGACCGGGCGGGCGGTGTAGTTCTTGTCCTCATCGGGGTCGTAGTCGCCGGCGCGGCGCTTGATCTTGCTGACGCGGGCCAGTGGGCGTTCGATGGGGTGGGAATGGGCGGTGTCGATTGCCAGGTAGAAGCGCACCCAGGACTCGCCGTTACGCTTGAAACGCTTGATATCGCGGGCGCTGAGGGAAGCGGTCTTGGCGCCGGTGTCCAGTTTGGCCGCGACTTCAAGGTCGATGCCGGCCAATTGCGCGTATTCATTGAGGCCGTACACGGTCTTCTCGGCGCCGACGCCGAGATTCGGTAGGGACAACAGGCAAATCATTAAGAGGAAGGGCTTGAGTCTCATAAATCCCGAGGCGGTGCAGTGCGATGGTCAATTCAAGGCGACTGGCATTGCTGCGCAAGCTCCCTCGTGCGCCGTTTCATCACGTGATGTCAGGCAAATGCGGCGGGCATTCTAACATGATGCTTTTTTGGCGCCAGCGCTGGCAGGCGGCCATGCCCTGATAAAGTGCAAGCGGGGTTATTAGACGATTGTCGACAATGTGGATTTATTCTTTGACTACTTAGGGCTTATTGGCTAGTTTTTGCGGCATTGCTTTTGAAGGTGTCGACAATATGCTGGATCAATCGGAAGCGCTGGTGGCGACGACAGACGAATCCCAGACCATGTCCGAGAACGTCTTCCGCCGCATCCAGGCCGCCATCGTCAAGGGCGAAATCGCCCCGGGCAGCAAGATCTCCGAGCCTGAGCTGGCGCGTACCTACGGCATCAGTCGTGGGCCGCTGCGCGAAGCGATTCATCGCCTGGAAGGCCAGCGCCTGCTGGTGCGTGTGCCCCATGTGGGCGCGCGGGTGGTGTCGTTGAGCCACGCTGAACTGATCGAGCTGTATGAAATCCGCGAATCCCTCGAAGGCATGGCCTGCCGCCTGGCCGCCGAGCGCATGACCGACGCGGAAATCGAAGAACTGCGCCAGGTATTGCACACCCACGAGCGCGACGCGGCGTTCCAGGCCGGTCTTGGCTACTACCAGCAGGAAGGTGACTTCGACTTCCACTACCGGATCATCCAGGGCGCAGGCAACCGCACCCTGACGCAGATGCTCTGCGGCGAGCTGTACCAACTGGTGCGCATGTACCGCATCCAGTTTTCCACGACGCCCAACCGTCCACGCCAGGCCTTTGCCGAACATCACCGCATTCTGGACGCGATTGCCGATCGCGACGGTGAACTGGCCGAACTGCTGATGCGCCGCCATATCGGCGCGTCCAAACGCAACATTGCCCGTCACTTCCCCGACGGCACTTCCCCCTCACGAGGTGAATGATGAGTTCCAATAACAAGACGACTCCAGGCCAGCGTTTCCGTGATGCGGTCGCCGGCGAACAGCCCTTGCAGGTGGTTGGCGCGATCAACGCGAACCACGCGCTGCTGGCCAAGCGCGCCGGTTTCAAGGCCATCTACCTGTCGGGTGGCGGGGTGGCCGCAGGCTCCCTCGGCGTGCCGGACCTGGGCATCACCGGCCTGGATGACGTGCTGACCGACGTGCGCCGCATCACCGACGTGTGCGACCTGCCGCTGCTGGTGGACGTGGACACCGGTTTCGGCTCCTCGGCGTTCAACGTGGCGCGCACCGTCAAGTCGATGATCAAGTTCGGCGCCGCCGCCATCCATATCGAAGACCAGGTCGGCGCCAAGCGCTGCGGTCATCGTCCGAACAAGGAAATCGTGTCCCAGCAGGAAATGGTCGACCGCATCAAGGCCGCCGTCGACGCACGGACCGATGACAGCTTCGTGATCATGGCGCGTACCGATGCCCTGGCGGTCGAAGGCCTGGAGTCTGCCCTGGAACGTGCCGCCGCCTGCATAGAGGCGGGGGCCGACATGGTGTTCCCGGAGGCCATCACCGAGCTTGAAATGTACAAACTGTTCGCCTCCCGTGTGAAAGCGCCGATCCTGGCCAACATCACCGAGTTTGGCGCCACACCGCTGTACACCACCGAACAATTGAAGTCTGCCGATGTTTCCATCGTGCTGTACCCGCTGTCGGCCTTCCGTGCCATGAACAAGGCGGCCGAAAACGTCTACACCGCGATCCGTCGCGACGGTACCCAGCAGAACGTGATCGACACCATGCAGACCCGCATGGAGCTTTACGATCGCATCGACTACCACACCTTCGAGCAGAAGCTCGACGCGCTGTTCGCAGCCAAGAAGTAAAGAACAGCCTCCCTAATAAATTCAAGATTGGAGAACCGACATGGCTGAAGCAAAAGTATTGAGTGGCGCCGGCCTGCGTGGCCAGGTGGCCGGGCAGACTGCGTTATCCACCGTCGGCCAGGCCGGCGCCGGCCTGACCTATCGCGGTTACGACGTACGCGAACTGGCCGCCGATGCACAGTTTGAAGAAGTCGCCTACCTGCTGCTGTACGGCGAGCTGCCGACCAAGACCGAACTGGCTGCCTACAGCGCCAGGTTGAGCAAGCTGCGCGACCTGCCGCAAGCGCTGAAGGAAGTGCTGGAACGCATCCCCGCCGACGCCCACCCGATGGACGTGATGCGCACCGGTTGCTCGTTCCTGGGCAACATCGAGCCCGAGAAAGACTTCAGCGTGCAGCGCGATGTCACCGACCGTCTGCTGGCCGCCTTCCCGGCGATCATGTGCTACTGGTACCGCTTCAGCCATGACGGCAAGCGCATCGACTGCGTGACCGATGAACCCTCCATTGGCGGCCACTTCCTGCACCTGTTGCATGGCAAGAAGCCGAGCGAGTTGCACGTCAAGGTCATGAACGTTTCGTTGATCCTCTACGCGGAACACGAATTCAACGCCTCGACCTTCACGGCGCGGGTGTGTGCTTCGACCCTGTCCGACCTGTATTCCTGCGTCACCGCCGCCATCGGCTCGCTGCGTGGCCCGCTGCATGGCGGTGCCAACGAAGCGGCGATGGAAATGATCGAGCGCTTCTCGTCCGCTGAAGAAGCGGTCGAAGGCACCCTCGGCATGCTGGCGCGCAAGGACAAGATCATGGGCTTCGGCCACGCGATCTACAAAGACAGTGACCCGCGCAATGAAGTGATCAAGGGCTGGTCGAAAAAGCTGGCTGACGAAGTGGGTGACAAGGTGTTGTTCCCGGTCTCCGAAGCCATCGACAAGACCATGTGGGACCAGAAGAAACTGTTCCCCAACGCCGACTTCTACCATGCCTCGGCGTACCACTTCATGGGCATCCCGACCAAGCTGTTCACCCCGATCTTCGTGTGCTCGCGGCTGACTGGCTGGGCAGCGCACGTGTTCGAACAGCGCGCCAACAACCGCATCATCCGTCCAAGCGCCGAATACACCGGCGTAGAACAGCGCAAGTTCGTGCCAATCGAACGTCGCTGAATGGGATGAGCCTGAGGCACCGGTTTTAAGCGTTGGAACCGGGTCAATGTGGGAGCCGGGCTTGCCCGCGATGATTGACTGACATTCAACACAGGTGTCGACAGTTACATCGCTATCGCGGGCAAGCCCGGCTCCCACAGGGACCGTGTTCATCCAGACCGATGCCGCAGGTTCGTTCCACCTAACTACCGTGACCGAGTCCTGACGATGAACACTGAATTTCGCAAACCGCTCCCCGGCAGCCGCCTGGATTACTTCGACGCCCGTGCGGCAGTCGATGCAATCACCCCCGGTGCCTACGCCACCTTGCCCTACACCTCTCGCGTCCTCGCCGAGAACCTGGTGCGTCGCTGTGACCCGGCCACCCTCGATGCGTCCCTGAGCCAACTGATCGAACGCAAGCGCGACCTCGATTTCCCGTGGTTCCCGGCCCGTGTGGTGTGCCACGACATTCTGGGCCAGACCGCCCTGGTGGACCTCGCCGGCCTGCGCGACGCCATTGCCCAACAAGGGGGGGACCCGGCCCAGGTCAACCCGGTGGTGCCGACCCAGCTGATCGTCGACCACTCCCTGGCCGTCGAAGCCGGTGGTTTCGACCCGGACGCGTTCGAGAAAAACCGCGCCATCGAAGACCGTCGCAACGAAGACCGTTTCCACTTTATCGAGTGGACCAAAAAGGCCTTCAAGAACGTCGACGTGATCCCGCCGGGCAACGGCATCATGCACCAGATCAACCTGGAGAAAATGTCCCCGGTGATCCAGGTGCGCGACGGCGTGGCCTTTCCGGATACCTGCGTCGGCACTGACAGCCACACCCCCCACGTGGATGCCCTGGGCGTGATCGCCATTGGCGTCGGCGGCCTCGAAGCCGAGAGCGTCATGCTGGGTCGTGCCTCGTGGATGCGCCTGCCGGAAAGCGTCGGCGTGGAACTCACCGGCAAGCTGCTGCCGGGCATCACTGCCACCGACATGGTGCTGGCGCTGACCGAATTCCTGCGCAAGCAAAAAGTCGTGGGTGCCTGGCTGGAGTTCTTCGGCGAAGGTGCTTCGGCGCTGACCCTCGGCGACCGCGCGACCATCTCCAACATGGCCCCGGAATACGGCGCCACGGCGGCGATGTTCTACATCGACCAGCAGACCATCGCTTACCTCAAACTCACCGGGCGCGAAGACGAACAAGTCGCGCTGGTGGAGCAGTACGCTCGCCACACCGGCCTGTGGGCCGATGACCTCAAGGGCGCGCAATACGAGCGCGGGCTCACGTTTGACCTGTCCAGTGTCGTGCGCAACATGGCCGGCCCGAGCAACCCGCACGCCCGTGTCGCGACCCGCGACCTGGCCGCCAAAGGCATCAGTGGTCAATGGGAAGAAGTGCCCGGCCAGATGCCGGATGGCGCAGTGATCATCGCCGCCATCACCAGTTGCACCAACACCAGCAACCCGCGCAACGTGATCGCCGCCGGCCTCCTGGCACGCAACGCCAACAAGCTTGGGCTCACCCGCAAGCCGTGGGTCAAATCGTCCCTGGCACCGGGTTCGAAAACCGTGGCCATGTACCTGGAAGAAGCCGGTCTGGGCCACGAGCTGGAAAAACTCGGCTTTGGCGTGGTGGCGTTTGCCTGCACCACCTGCAATGGCATGTCCGGCGCACTGGACCCGGTGATCCAGCAAGAGATCATCGACCGCGACCTGTACGCCACCGCCGTGCTGTCGGGCAACCGCAACTTCGACGGGCGCATTCACCCGTACGCCAAGCAGGCGTTCCTGGCCTCGCCGCCGTTGGTAGTGGCCTACGCGATCGCCGGCACCATCCGTTTCGACATCGAAAAAGACGTGCTGGGCCTGGACGCCAACGGCAAGGAAATCCGCTTGCAGGACATCTGGCCGAGCGACGAGGAAATCGACGCGGTGGTGCAGTCGGCGGTGAAGCCGGAGCAGTTCCGCCAGGTCTACATCCCGATGTTCGCGATTCACGAAGACACCGGCCCCAAAGTCGAGCCGCTGTATGCATGGCGTCCGCAAAGCACCTATATCCGTCGCCCGCCGTATTGGGAAGGTGCGCTGGCCGGTGCGCGTCCGCTCAAGGGCATGCGCCCGCTGGCGGTGCTGCCGGACAACATCACCACCGACCACCTGTCGCCGTCCAACGCGATCATGCTCGACAGCGCCGCTGGCGAATACCTGGCGAAAATGGGTGTGCCGGAAGTCGACTTCAACTCGTACGCGACGCACCGTGGCGACCACCTGACCGCCCAGCGCGCGACCTTCGCCAACCCGAAACTGTTCAACGAAATGGTCCAGGAAAACGGCAAGGTCAAACAGGGCTCCCTGGCGCGTATCGAGCCGGAAGGCCGGGTGACGCGGATGTGGGAAGCCATCGAGACCTACATGGAGCGCAAGCAGCCGCTGATCATCATCGCCGGTGCCGATTACGGTCAGGGTTCGTCCCGCGACTGGGCCGCCAAGGGCGTGCGCCTGGCCGGTGTAGAGGCGATCGCCGCCGAAGGCTTCGAGCGCATCCACCGTACCAACCTGGTGGGCATGGGCGTGTTGCCCCTGGAGTTTCTGCCGGGCACCGACCGCACGACCTTGAAGATCGATGGCAGTGAGACCTATGACGTGATCGGCGCGCGCACCCCGCGTGCCACGCTGACGCTGGTGATCAACCGCAAGAACGGCGAGCGTGTCGAAGTGCCGGTGACCTGCCGCCTGGACACCGCCGAAGAAGTGTCGATCTACGAGGCGGGCGGCGTGTTGCAACGTTTTGCCCAGGACTTTCTGGAATCGGCGGCGACTGCCTGAAGAGGACAACCATGGCACACGTAGCGCAAATCAAGATCCCCGCCACCTACATGCGTGGCGGTACCAGCAAGGGCGTGTTTTTCAGCCTCCAGGACCTGCCCGCCACGGCCCAGGTGCCGGGCGCTGCCCGTGACGCGCTGTTGCTGCGGGTGATCGGCAGCCCCGATCCCTACGACAAGCAGATTGACGGCATGGGCGGCGCCACCTCCAGCACCAGCAAGACCGTGATCCTGGCCAAAAGCACCCGCGCCGACCACGACGTGGACTATCTGTTCGGCCAGGTCTCCATCGACAAACCGTTCGTGGACTGGAGCGGCAACTGCGGCAACCTGTCGGCGGCGGTGGGCTCCTTTGCCGTGAGCAACGGCCTGGTGGATGCGTCGCGCGTTCCCCGCAACGGCGTGGCGGTGGTGCGGGTCTGGCAGGCCAATATCGGCAAGACCATCATTGCCCACGTGCCGATCACGGACGGTGCGGTGCAGGAAACCGGCGACTTCGAACTGGACGGCGTGACCTTCCCGGCGGCCGAGGTGCAGCTGGAATTCATGGACCCGGCAGCGGAAGAAGAGGGCGGCGGTGGCTCGATGTTCCCCACCGGCAACCTCGTCGACGAGCTGGACGTGCCCGGTGTCGGCACCTTCAAGGCCACGTTGATCAACGCCGGTATTCCCACCATCTTCATCAACGCCGAAGACCTGGGCTACACCGGTACCGAGTTGCAAAGTGCGATCAACAGCGACCCGAAAGCGCTGGCCATGTTCGAGACGGTGCGGGCCTACGGCGCGGTGCGCATGGGGCTGATCCAGCATGTGGACGAAGCCGCCGGGCGCCAGCACACGCCCAAGGTGGCGTTCGTGGCCAAACCTGCGGATTACGTGGCTTCCAGCGGCAAGGCGATCAAGGCCGGCGATGTGGACCTGCTGGTGCGCGCGCTGTCCATGGGCAAATTGCACCACGCCATGATGGGCACGGCAGCGGTGGCGATCGGCACGGCGGCGGCGATCTCCGGAACGCTGGTCAACCTGGCCGCCGGTGGCATCGAACGCAATGCGGTGCGCTTCGGGCATCCGTCCGGCACCTTGCGCGTCGGGGCCGAAGCCAGCCAGGTCAACGGCGAGTGGGTGGTGAAAAAAGCCATCATGAGCCGCAGTGCCCGAGTACTGATGGAAGGCTTCGTCCGCGTGCCCGGCGACGCGTTCTAGCGACTGTCACCGGCCCAATGTGGGAGCGGGCAAGTCGAAGCGTCGAACCGCCGCTCCCACAGAGGGATTTCTATTCCAAGGCAGACAATCAAGATCTGCACCCTGACAACCGTGAGCCCGAGGACCATCCCCAACCCATTTTTCGGAGTACCGCCATGAGCGCCAACGTCGACCAGAACAACCGTCCGGACTACGACCAGGTTTTGCAGGATATCGCCGACTATGTTCTCAACTACCGCATCGATTCCCGGGAAGCACTGGACACCGCCCGCAACTGCCTGATGGATACCTTGGGCTGCGGCCTGCTGGCCTTGCGTTTCCCCGAGTGCACCAAGCACCTGGGGCCGATTGTCGAGGGTACGGTGGTGCCGTTTGGCGCGCGAGTGCCCGGCACCTCGTTCCGCCTGGACCCGGTCAAGGCCGCCTGGGATATCGGCTGCATCGTGCGCTGGCTCGACTACAACGACACCTGGCTGGCCGCCGAATGGGGCCACCCTTCGGATAACCTCGGCGGCATTCTGGCGGTAGCCGATCACCTGTCGCAAAAGCGCGTGGCCAATGGCGATGCGCCGCTGACCATGCGCGTCGTGCTTGAGGCAATGATCATGGCCCATGAGATCCAGGGCGTGATTGCCCTGGAAAACTCATTTAACCGCGTCGGCCTCGACCATGTGCTGCTGGTGAAAGTCGCGTCCACGGCGGTGACCGCCAAGCTGATGGGCGCCAATCGCGAGCAACTGCTCGCGGCCTTGTCCCAGGCCTTCGTCGACGGCCAGGCACTGCGTACCTATCGACATGCGCCGAACGCCGGTTCGCGCAAGTCTTGGGCGGCGGGGGATGCATCGAGTCGCGGCGTGCGCCTGGCGGATATCGCGTTGCGGGGCGAGATGGGTATTCCCGGTGTGTTGAGCGCGTCGCAATGGGGTTTCTACGACGTGCTGTTCAGCCACACCAACAAAGACCTGGCCCTCAAGCCCGAGGACAAGCGTGCGTTTCGCCTGTCCCAACCCTACGGCACCTATGTGATGGAAAACGTGCTGTTCAAGATCAGCTTCCCCGCCGAGTTCCATGCGCAGACCGCCTGCGAAGCGGCTGTCATCTTGCACCCGCAGGTGAAAGGCCGTCTGCATGAGATCGAGCGTATCGTCATCACCACCCACGAGTCGGCGATTCGCATCATTTCCAAAGCCGGTCAACTGGCCAATGCAGCAGACCGTGACCATTGCCTGCAATACATGACTGCCGTGCCGCTGGCGTTCGGCAACCTGGTGGCGGAGCAGTACGAAGATGCGTTCCATGCCGCGCACCCGATCATCGACGAACTGCGCGACAAGATGGTTATCGTCGAAGAGCCCCGCTACAGCCGTGAATACCTGGAAGCCGACAAGCGTTCCATCGCCAACGCCGTGCAGGTGTTTTTCCACGACGGTTCCAGCACCAGTCAGGTGGCGGTGGAATACCCCATCGGCCACCGCCGCCGTCGGGCCGATGGCGTCCCGTTGCTGGAAGATAAGTTCAAGGCCAACCTGGCCACGCGGTTTACCGCGCAGCGCAGTACCGAGATTTTTGCGTTGTGCAAGGATCAGGCGTTGCTTGAAAAAACTCCGGTTCATCACTTTGTGGGGTTGTTCGTGATCTAGCCGTTTTTGCTCTGAAACACTTTGCCTGTTATTCGTCCTACAGGTTGGGAACCATATTTCGGAGAAGTGCCAATCAGGTAGGCCAGTCAGCCGTAAAAGGTTGTCTGGTCACCTACCTGAGCATCGAATCCTGAATAGAGGTACTTGTATGAGTCGTGTGAACAGTCAACCCGCTGTGTCCTATCAGCCCGGCTACCAAACTCCGCCCACTGCTGCTCCAGTCCCACACAACGAAGCCGTAAGGAGCGATGAAAATACTGGGCGGGCGCGTGCAAACGTTACCACTCAGCAGCGCAAAGCGCTTGGAACACAGGGCAGGATTGAAAGCGCGCCGACCCAGGGGCAATCGGCAGTCATTGATCAACTGCGCAACGACAACAAGGCGCTGCGTGGCCAGCTTAAGCAAGTGGTGGATGAGTTCACGTCGATCATCAGCGGGCTGCAGCAACAAATTACCCAGTTACAGCAGCAGTTAGGGGCTAAAAACAGTCCTGCTTCAGCAGCGCCTCAACTTCAAGCTCAGGCGCCAGCCCAGGCTTCGGTGGGTGCCACTGCCTCTAATGGGCTTCAGGAACTGGCCGAGGAGAACAAGCAATTGCGCATGACGGTCAACGATCTGACGGCGCAGTTCAATGCCGTCGTGCAGCAACTTCAACAGCAGATCGGCGAATTGAAACAAAAACTCGCAGGCCAGGAAGCACCTGAGTCTCCTTCTACGTCTTCGCCTCAACCTGCCTCTGTTGAAACGGCCGCCGCGAGCACCAGTGCGCAGGATGTTGGTACGCCAAGCAGCGTTGAAAACCTGAAACGTGAAAACGAAGCCCTGCGCGCCGACATCCAAAAGATGATTGAGCATTTCAAGGTCGTGATCAAAGAGCTGCAAAGTCAAATCGTTGAACTGAACCAACAGAGCAGTACCCCGGGCGCATAAACGATCGAGTGCGGTCAGGTCGGCAGGCAGCGCCAGGCGCGCGGCCTGCCATTGGTCGCCGTCGGCGCGCTTCTCTATTCGAACCGCACGATCACCCGGCGGTTATGTTTGCTCTTCTTCTCGATTTTCTCGCAGAACACCCGGCCGATTTCCTCGGTGTTGATCACGTGCGTACCGCCGCACGGCTGGATGTCGATACCACCGATTTCAATGACCCGCACCGAGCCCTGGATCACCGGGGGTGCCACCGCCTGGGTGCGCGTGATCTGCAGCAGGGTGGCGTATTCGGAGGCGGGCATCGACAGGGTTTTCACCTGATGGGCCTGTTCGATCAGGGCGTTCAGGTCACGGGTGATGCTGTCTTTGTCGAGAGTCATTTCCGGCAGGTCGAAGTCCAGGCGGCCCTTGTCCGCACTGATGCTGCACCCGGTCACGGGCGCATCGATGAGCGAGCACAGCAGGTGCAGGCAGGTGTGCATTTTCATGTGCTGGTAGCGCCGTTCCCAATCGATACCGGCCTCCACCTGCACGCCGGCGATCAACTGTGGCGGGCAGTGTTCCACCTGATGCCAGATGATCGAGCGCAACACCGGGTCGCGCACTGTGCCGGTTACTTCGACCCGTGTGCCGTCTGCCAGGATCAGGTGGCCGGTGTCGCCAGGCTGCCCGCCGCCGGTGGGGTAGAACAGGGTGTGCTCCAGGGCGACGCCGTGTTCGCTGACGGCCATCACCCGGGCGTTGAACGCATTCTGATAAGGCGCGCTGTCGAACAGTGCCAGGGTTTCCATGGTGTGCACAGACATGTTCAACCTCCAACGATCAATGGGCTGGCTTGCAGCAGGGTTCGCACCATCGCACTCAAGCCAGGAGGAGAGAGCAGGGTGACTTCAAATTCGGGGCCGCAGACTTTCAGGTTCAGCGGCAGGCGCGGCAGGGTGTCGGCGTTTTCGACGCGGCGCAGGCGAAATTGCAGGTGATGCCGCTCCTTGACCGTGGGTTCCAGCATCAGGCCCGGCAAGGGGTGAAAGTCGGCATCCAGCACCGTGACCCGGTGGCTGATATTGATTTCGCCGACCACGTGCAGGCGGTCATGGAGGGCAAAGGCGCCCAGGTAATTGCTGGGCTCCGAGTCGTCGTTCTTCTGCAACTGGATCTGGTTCACCACCTTGACCTTGGTGCCGGCGGGCACGTCCTGGGTGATCACGCAGGACGGGCTGATGAACACGTTGTCGCCGATCTGCACGTAACCCAGCACCCGCGCCCCGGAGCCGACTTCGACATTGTTGCCCAGGCGCGGATGGCGCTTGCCGTCGGGGTTGTTGGCGATGCCCCGGGCGCCCAGGGTCACGCCGCATAGGATGTAGCAGTCGTTGCCGATCTCGCAGGTTTCGCCGATCACCGTGCCGTAGCCGTGGTCCAGCACGAAACGCCGACCGATGCGCGCGGCAGGGTGGATTTCGGCGCCGGAGAGGATCTTGCCCTGGTTGCCGAGCTTGAGGGCGATGCGCGAAAACACGCCGTTGGTCTGGTCGGGGAAGTTCCACACCAGGTGCGCGAGGCGGTAATACAGCACGGCCTTGAACGAGGCGTAGGACTCCAGGATCAGCTCGCCGCGCCCGCGTGAAGCCGGATCGCGGTAGGCATACGCGATCAGGTCCTCGGCCACCGCCTGGGCCGCGTTCTGGATCAGCGGCGCCAGGTGCGGCTCCAGTTGCTTCATTTGCGTGGGCGTGAGGGACTTGATGAGGTGGGTGAGCAACTCATCGTGCAACTGTTGCATGTCGATAAAGCCCCCCATGGAGGCACCCCCGCATTCTGGATGGTTGGAAAACCGGTTATTCGAAACTGGGCAGGTAGCTGTCGGCATTGTCGTAGACCAGGGTCAGCACCACCGTTTCAGGTGGCAGTTCCGGGGCAAGGTTGGCGATGGCCACCATGTTCGCCGCCGAGGACAGCCCAAGGCTGATGGCGTCGGTGCGCATGATGCGTTTCATCATGTCGATGCAGGCCTGGCGCGAGACCTTGAGCATGCCGTCGATCACATCCAGGTTGAGGATGCTCGGGATCAGGCCGATCGACAGGCCCTGGATGTGATGCGGCGCGTGCCGGTTCTTCAGCAGGTCGCATTCCTCCGGCTCCACGCCCATCACGCGCAAGTGCGGCCAGGCTGCTTTCAAGGTTTCGCCGATGCCGGTGATATGCCCGCCCGTGCCGATGCCGCTGACGAGGTAGTCCACGCGGCGTTCGCCGAAGGCGCGGAGGATTTCCGGCGCGGTGGTGTCGCGATGGGTCTGCGGGTTGGCACCGTTGCGCTGCTGGTTGAGCATCACGTAGCTGGGATTTTCCAGTTGCAGCTCCATGCATTTTTCGCCGTGGGAATTGTTGCCCAGACGGCTGTCCGACAGCACCACCTTCGCGCCATACAGACGCAGCAGTTTCTGTTTTTCGGGGCTGTAGTTGTCGGGAATCACCAGCACCACTTTGTAGCCCAGCACATTGCCGGCCATCACCAGGCCAATGCCGGTGTTGCCGCCGCTGGGCTCGATGATGGTCTGCCCGGAGTCACGGATCAGGATGCCCCGCCGCTCGGCGTCGAGGATCATGCCCAGGGCGATGCGTGCCTTGTGGCTGCCGCCGGGGTTGAGCGATTCGAGCTTGGCGTAGACCTCGATGCCGAGGTCTTCGGAAAACTGTGCCAGGCGCACGATCGGCGTGTGGCCAATCACGTCGAGAATGGAGTTATGCAGCATCATTCAGCCCTCCGGGTCAGTACAGCGGCATGTCGGGCTCGACGTCGCGCACCCAGTGTTTCATGCCGCCTTGCAGGACTTTGGTGTGCGCAAAGCCGGCGGCCAGCAGGGTGCTTGCGGCCTGCTCGGCACGGGTGCCGGCATAGCAGATCAGGTAATGGGTGTTGTCGCGGCTGAGGCTGTCGAGCTGTGAGTCCAGTTCGGCCAGCGGGATATGCACCACGCCCGGCAATTTGCACACCTCCAGTTCACTGGCGTCGCGCACATCCAGCAGCACTTCGTCGCTGCGTGGGTGTTCCAGTACTTGCTTGAGTACGCGGGGCTTGATGTAGCGCTCTTCGGCCAGGGAGGGCTGGCTGGGGATGGCGTCGGCGCAGGCGGTGGGCGTCTGGGTTTCGGCTTGACGCAACTCCGAGCAGCACGGACAGTCGGCACGGCGCTTGAAGCGGATCTCGCTGAACTTCATGGCCAGCGCGTCGAAACGCATCAAGCGGCCGGACAAGGACTCGCCGATGCCGATCAACAGCTTGATCGCCTCGGTAGCCTGGATCATGCCGACCACGCCGGGCAGCACACCGATCACCCCGCCCGCGCTGCAATTGGGCGCCAGCTCGGCGGGCGGTGGGCTGGGGAACAGGCAGCGGTAGCACGGCCCGCCGTTATGGTTGAGCACGCTGATCTGCCCGTCGAAACGGTAGATGGCACCGTAGATCAACGGTTTGCCCAACTGAACGCAGGCGTCGTTGACCCGGTAGCGGGTCTCGAAATTGTCGGTACCGTCGATCACCAGGTCGTAGGCGCCCACCAGTTCCAGGGCGTTGTCGGCGTTCAACGCAGTGTCGTGGGCATTGATCCGGATATGGCGGTTGAGGTCTTGCAAGCGTTGCCTGGCGGACTCCACCTTGGGCAGGCCCAGGGTGCTGTTGCCGTGCACGATCTGGCGTTGCAGGTTGCTGCTTTCCACCACATCGAAATCCACCAGGCCCAGGGTGCCGACACCGGCTGCCGCCAGGTACAGGCTGATGGGCGAGCCCAGGCCACCGGTGCCGATGATCAAGACCTTGGCTTTCTTGAGGTTCAACTGGCCTTCGCGACCGACGCCGGGCAGGGTGATGTGGCGTACGTAGCGCTGTACTTCTTCGTTGCTCAGGGCGTCGACGTCCATGCCACCGGATGTGGCCAGCAGCACTTCGATCCGGGCCTTTTCCGGAAGTTGGTCGTCGGCGCTGATCAGTTCTTCTTCGGCGGTGAACAGAAAGTGTTCCTTGAGCTGGTTGTTCTTCTCGTGGAACAGGTGCGCGCGTAATTGCGGGTGGCTGCCGCAGAGGTTTTCAATGACTTCGCGCAAGGTCGATCCGGTGCCCTGGAGGGTCGATTCCGGCAGCTTGGCCACGCGAACCAGAATGTCGGGGAAAGAGACAGCATTCATGGACAGCTCCGTGTGCAGGTCGTCGAAAGGGTTGAGAGCAAACTGCCTGCCGTCCCAGGCAAACAGCTTGGAGCCCAGGGCGTGGCCTTGGCGGACGTCCACCACCAGGTAACTGACGGGGTAGATCGGCTCGCCCATGAACAGCGCCTTGTCCTGGTCTTCGTCGCTGAAATACGCGCCCACGTCCGGGTGGGAGTGGTAGATGACCACCACCGGGTTGTCGCTGCGAAACGCCTTGTTCATCAGCAGCGTGTCGGCCACCGAGAACGTGTAGCCGTTGGCGGCGCTGCGCGGGTACATCCCGGGGTCTTTGCGGTGCAACTCGTTCTGGATGTTGCTGCCCAGGTACACGCTGCCATCCGCGAAGACGAAACCACAGCATTCCTCGGGATAGCTGCGGCTGGCGTGGGCGTAGATCTGTTCCAGGGCGGTGGGGCGGAGGACTTCCATGTTTCTCTCGCGTGCGTGTGGGAGGGTCGCAAGGCTCAATTTTTCTTGGCCAGCAGTTTTTCAACGGGCAATTTGGTGATCGCAAAACCGGCCAGCAGGATGGCCGAATACAGCATCAGGTCACGGGTGATCGACACGCCTTCGTACCAGGCGCCGATGATCACCGCGAACACCGGAAAGATGATGAACACGAACGACAGGATGATCGGGCTCAAGCGCTTGAGCAGCATGAAGTACACGATGAATCCGCCGACCGAGGCCACCAGCCCCAGGTAGAACAGCGCGCCCCAGGAGCGCAGGGTGATGGCGTCGAACGTCGGGGCCTCGAACCACAGGCCGGCCACGAACAGCATCAGCCCGGCAATGCCGATGGGCAGGGTGTTGTAGGTGATCACGCTGATGGCGCTGCCTTTCTGCTTGGTGATCACGTAGCACAGGGCATGCATGATCGCGGCGGTGAGGATCGCCAGTACGCCGAAGAATTCGGCGTGGTCCAGGTGCAGGCCCTGGCTCTTGATGATCATGTAGAGGCTGCCGAAACCGATGCCGATGCCCACCACCTGGGAAAAGTAGATGCGTTCACGCAGGAACAAGGCGGAAAAGATCAGGATGAACACCGGCATGCAACTGAACAGCAGCGCGGTCAGGCCGGACGACACATGCATCTCGCCGTAGTTGAGCAGGTAGTAGGGAACGCTGAAGTAGGAAAGGGTCACAAAGACGAAGAACCAGCGGCTTTCCCGCGGGAACAGGATGGGCTCGCGGCGCACCTTGGCAAAACACAGGAAAAGCGGGAAGGCGATCAGAAAGCGCAAGCCGGCGGAGGTCAGGGGCGGCACGCTCTCCACGGCAATCTTGATACCCAGCCAGGTGGTGCCCCAACTCAGGCACACGATCAGAAACATCGCGCTGGTCACCAATCCGGCCAACCACTGTTTTTGAGTTTTTGTTTTTGCAGTGTTTTCGAGAACGGCGGACATTGGCATCGTTTATTGCTTCCCTGAGCCGGAATTGAACTCTATATTGATCTTGTAATGAGTTGTAAAATTCGGCGATTGAACCCGTAAAAGCACACTATTAGGGCCAAAGATGACTGTCAAAACAAATATTGACATGGTGTCAATTATGCGTGAGGGGTTGTCCAACGGGCAGGGCGTGAAGTACAAGCGCCTGTCCGATGTCATGGAAAGAGGCATCCTCGAAGGCTTGATTGAACCGGGAAGAAAACTGCCGCCCCATCGGGTGCTTTCCGACAATCTTGGCGTCACGATCGGCACCATCAGCCGTGCCTACGGTGAGCTGGAACGACTGGGGCTGGTGGTGGCGCGCGTGGGCGACGGCACGTTCGTGCGCAAGCGCGGGATGGAGCGCCAGCGCGATGAAGGCTTTCGCAACTTCAGCGAGGAGCCACGCCAGTACTTCGACATGAGCCGCAACATGCATATCCCCGGGCAGGAAACCACTTTTCTCGCCCAGAGCTTCCAGACCCTGTCGACCAACGCCAAGTTTCTCGAAGACATCAGTGCTTATACGCCGGACGCCGGCTTGCCACGCTACCGTGACGCGGGCGCGCAGTGGCTGGTGCAGCGTGATTTCCATCCGATTCCCGAGCAGGTCATCTGCGTCAATGGCGGTCAGCATGGCTTGCTGTGTTCGATGATGGCGCTGCTGCGGGCCGGGGATACGGTGGTCACCGAACAACTGACCTACCCAGGGTTGATCACCGCCGCGCGCATGCTGGGGATTCGCCTGATCGGGCTGGAGATGGACGACGAAGGCGTGCTGCCGAGTGCGCTGGATGAAGTCTGTCGTAATCACCGGGTTTCGGCGCTGTACTGCACGCCGACGATCCAGAACCCGACCACGGCGGTGCTGTCGGTACCGCGTCGCGAGGCACTGGCCAGGGTGTGTCGTGAACATAACTTGCTGATTCTTGAAGACGAGGCCCACGGCGTGCTGGTGGAAGACCGGCCACCGCCCCTCAGCTATTTCGCGCCCGAGCGTACGATTCTGATCAGCAGCCTGAGCAAGGCCGTGTCCGCCGGGCTGCGGGTAGGTTATGTGCATGCGCCGCCGGCACTCGTCAGTCGTATCTCGGCCGCGCTGCGTTCGACCTGCTGGATGGCCACGCCCGTGACGCTCGAGTTGGCAACGCAGTGGATCGAGAACGGTACCGCCGAATACCTGCTGCGCCAGCAGATCAACGAGATCAGTCGACGCAAGGCCCTGGTGCGCGACCTGTTGAGCGGTCTGCAATACCGGACCCACCTCAACAGCCCGCACTTCTGGATTGAAGTGCCGGAGCCGTGGCGGGCGTCGGAAATCGAGGCGGAGTTGAAGCAGAACAATTACCTGATTGCCACGGCCGAAGCGTTCGCCGTGGGGCAGACGGCGGTGCCGCAGTTTATTCGGGCGAGTATCTGCAATACGTCTGGCGATGATCAGTTGTTACGGGCGGGCTTCGATGCGCTGGCCACGGCGCTGGGGCAGGGCGGGGGGCGGTTTCACCTGTAATCGGCAGGTTCACCGCGTTACCGTTCTTCGCAGGCAAGCCAGCTCCCACATTCGACTGCATTCCAAAGCTGAAACTCGGTCAAATGTGGGAGCTGGCTTGCCTGCGATAGCGTCAGTTCGGTCGACACCCTTTTATTTGAAGCGGCGCTCCACACCCTTCTCCACAAGGATCTTCGCCGAGATCTCTTCCACCGAGAAATGCGTGGAATTGATGTGCGCAATATTCTCGCGGCGGAACAGATTTTCTACTTCACGCACTTCGAACTCGCACTGGGCATAGCTGGAGTAACGGCTGTTGGGCTTGCGTTCGTTGCGGATCGAGGTCAGGCGGTCGGGGTCGATGGTCAGGCCGAAGAGCTTGTGTCGATGCGAGCGCAGGGCGGACGGCAGCGACAGATGCTCCATATCATCTTCGGTCAGCGGGTAGTTGGCCGCGCGGATGCCGAATTGCATGGCCATGTACAGACAGGTCGGGGTCTTGCCGCAGCGCGACACGCCCACCAGGATCAGATCAGCCTTGTCATAGTAGTGGGTACGGGCGCCATCATCGTTATCGAGGGCGAAGTTCACCGCCTCGATGCGCTCCATATAGTTGGAGTTGTGGCCAATGGAATGGGACTTTCCTACCGAGTACGACGAATGTTCACTCAGCTCCTGCTCCAGCGGCGCCAGGAACGTAGAGAAGATGTCGATCATGAAACCATTGGAGGTTGCGAGGATCTCACGAATGTCCTGATTGACGATGGTGTCGAAAATGATCGGCCGAAAACCGTCTTTTTCAGCCGCCAGATTGATTTGTTGTACCATGGCCCGCGCTTTGTCCACGCTGTCGATATAGGGCCGCGTGAATTTGGCGAAGGTAATGTTTTCGAACTGCGCGAGCAGGCTTTGGCCCAGTGTTTCGGCGGTGATGCCGGTGCCGTCGGAGATAAAGAAAGCAGATCGTTTCATTTGAGCCCTGGGCCTTAAGCTGATGACGAATCTTGGATATGATAGGCGCGATTTTGCCGTCCCGCAGTGGGCCGCATTCTCACTTATTTTCCAGGTCCAGGCCACAAACGCAGGCGAACGCTCCTACTGAGCAGCCCGCGCCCTGAGCTTTTCCAACACAGTTAGTGGAGAGATCACCTTGGTAGAGTACGTAGTTTCCCTCGATAAGCTCGGCGTCCATGATGTAGAGCATGTGGGGGGCAAGAACGCATCCCTCGGCGAGATGATCAGTAATCTTGCAGGCGCTGGTGTCTCGGTGCCCGGTGGTTTCGCCACCACGGCCCAGGCTTACCGCGATTTCCTCGAGCTGAGCGGCCTCAACGCCCAGATCCACGCCGCGCTGGACGCTCTGGACGTCGATGACGTCAACGCCCTGGCCAAGACCGGCGCCCAGATCCGCCAATGGATCATGGAAGCCGAGTTCCCCGAGAAGCTCAACGAAGAAATCCGTGCCGCCTTCGCCACCCTGTCGGCCGGCAACCCCGATGTGGCCGTTGCCGTGCGTTCCTCGGCCACCGCCGAAGACTTGCCGGACGCCTCCTTTGCCGGCCAGCAGGAAACCTTCCTCAACATCCGCGGCGTGGACAACGTGATCCGCGCGGCCAAGGAAGTGTTCGCCTCGCTGTTCAACGATCGCGCCATTTCCTACCGTGTTCACCAGGGCTTCGACCACAAGCTGGTGGCCCTGTCCGCCGGCGTGCAGCGCATGGTGCGTTCGGAAACCGGCACCGCCGGCGTTATGTTTACCCTGGACACCGAATCGGGCTTTCGTGACGTGGTGTTCATCACCGGCGCCTACGGCCTGGGTGAAACCGTCGTACAAGGCGCGGTGAACCCTGACGAATTCTACGTCCACAAGCACACCCTTGAAGCGGGCCGCCCGGCCATCCTGCGCCGCAACCTGGGCAGCAAGGCCATCAAGATGATCTACGGCGACGAGGCCAAGGCCGGTCGCTCGGTGAAAACCGTCGAGGTCGACAAGGCCGAGCGTGCGCGTTTCTGCCTGACCGATGCGGAAGTCAGCGAACTGGCCAAGCAAGCGATGATCATCGAGAAACACTACAAGTGCCCGATGGACATCGAGTGGGCCAAGGACGGTGACGACGGCAAGCTGTACATCGTGCAGGCCCGTCCGGAAACCGTGAAGAGCCGCACCTCGGCCAACGTCATGGAACGCTACCTGTTGAAAGAAACCGGCAAGGTGCTGGTGGAAGGCCGTGCCATTGGCCAGCGCATCGGCGCCGGCAAGGTGCGGATCATCAAGGACGTGTCCGAGATGGACAAGGTTCAGCCCGGCGACGTGCTGGTCTCCGACATGACCGATCCGGACTGGGAGCCGGTGATGAAGCGCGCCAGCGCCATCGTGACCAACCGCGGTGGGCGTACTTGCCACGCGGCGATCATTGCCCGTGAGCTGGGGATTCCGGCGGTGGTGGGTTGTGGCAATGCGACCCAACTGCTCAAGGACGGCCAGGGCGTGACGGTATCCTGCGCCGAAGGCGACACCGGCTTCATCTTCGAAGGCGAGCTGGGCTTCGACATCAAGCAGAACTCCATCGACGCCATGCCGGACCTGCCGTTCAAGATCATGATGAACGTCGGCAACCCGGACCGTGCCTTTGATTTCGCGCAGTTGCCGAACGCCGGGGTGGGCCTGGCCCGCCTGGAGTTCATCATCAACCGCATGATCGGCGTGCACCCCAAGGCCCTGTTGAACTACGACGGCCTGCCGCTGGACATCAAGGAAAGCGTCGACAAGCGCATCGCCGGTTATAGCGACCCGGTGGGCTTCTACGTCGAGAAACTGGTGGAAGGCATCAGCACCCTGGCGGCGGCGTTCTACCCGAAAAAGGTCATCGTGCGCCTGTCGGACTTCAAGTCCAACGAATATGCCAACCTGATCGGCGGCAAGCTCTACGAACCGGAAGAAGAAAACCCGATGCTGGGCTTCCGTGGCGCCTCGCGTTACATCAGCGAGTCGTTCCGTGACTGCTTCGAGCTCGAGTGCCGCGCCCTCAAGCGCGTGCGCAATGAAATGGGCCTGACCAACGTCGAAATCATGGTGCCGTTCGTGCGTACCTTGGGCGAGGCGAGCCAAGTGGTGGATCTGCTGGCCGAAAACGGTCTGGCCCGGGGTGACAACGGCCTGCGCGTCATCATGATGTGCGAGCTGCCGTCCAATGCCTTGCTGGCCGACGAGTTCCTCGAGTTCTTCGACGGCTTCTCCATCGGCTCCAACGACCTGACCCAACTGACCCTGGGCCTGGACCGCGACTCGGGGATCATTGCCCACTTGTTCGACGAGCGGAACCCGGCCGTCAAGAAGTTGTTGGCCAATGCCATTCAGGCGTGCAACAAGGCCGGCAAGTACATCGGTATCTGCGGCCAGGGCCCGTCCGATCACCCTGACCTGGCCAAGTGGTTGATGGAGCAGGGCATCGAAAGCGTCTCGCTGAACCCTGACTCCGTGCTGGAGACCTGGTTCTTCCTGGCGGAAGGGCAAGCGTCCGTCTAAAGTCGTCACGTCAAAAGTGCCGGTCACCTGTCGAGGGTGGCCGGCATTCTTATCTGTGCAGGGCGGAACTCCTTCCGGACGCCGCCCTTTTTTGTGCAAGAGCATTATGCAAAGCAGCAGCAACCTGTTTCCTGTCGCCCTGATCAGCGCTGAGCGTCGCGGCGACCTGAGTGAAGATGTGTACCGCCTCAAACCCGGTAACAGCCCGGACGGCACTGTCGAGCTGGCGGTGACCCGTCTGGGGCTGGCGGATGTCCCGGAAAACCGGGGCATCCCGGTTATTTTGTTGCATGGCAGTTTCTCCAACCGGCGCTTCTGGTATTCGCCCAAGGGCATCGGTTTGGGCGCCAGCCTGGCGCGCCGGGGGTTCGATGTGTGGATCCCTGAAATGCGCGGCCATGGCCTCTCACGACGCAACCACGATTACGCCAGAAACCGGGTCGCCGACTATGCGCGTTACGATTTACCGGCCATTGGCGCGTTCGTGCGTGAACAAAGCGCGCAGGTGCCGCATTGGATCGGTCATTCGCTGGGCGGGATCACCCTGGCAGCAGCCCTGGGCGGGCAATACCTGGGCGCGCCGGCGGTGGCTTCGGCCGCGCTGTTTGGATGCCAGGTGAGTCGTACCTACTGGCCGCTGAAGATTCCACCAGTGGAGTGGACCGGACGGTTGATACTGAAGCGCTTCGCCCACATATCGGGAGCGCGGCTCAAGCGCGGCCCCGAAGACGAACCCATCGGCGTCATGCTCGAAGCCATGCGCTGGCACAGCCTGTTCGGGCGCTTCGGTGACGCTGACCGTGACTGGTGGAAAGGCCTGGCCGAGGTCGATGTGCCGCTGCTCGCCGTCAGCGCAGCGGGCGATCGACAGGACCCGGATTGGGCCTGCCGCGCACTGTTCGAGCAGGTGGGTTCCGAGCATCGCCAGTACCTTTGTCTGGGGCGTGAGCAAGGGTTTACCGGGGATTTCGGCCATGTGGAGATGCTGGTCAGCAAAGCGGCCCAGGCTGAAGTCTGGCCATTGGTTGCGCAATGGCTCAACGATCCGCTGACACCGTTGTTCGGTGCCGCGCCCCCGGCGTTGGCGGCGGTTTGAGGGAGCGCTCTGCCAAGGGCGTTTCGCTTGTGCCGGGTTGCGGCTAACATATGACGCGCTGAGCGCTTCCGGTCATAATCAGTCGCGCAGTGGTAATTGCGTTGCGGCGGACCGAGTGGGAGAGCTCGCCCTTCGACCGGCACTTCCTTGAAAGACACTTCTTTGGCAGAAAGGAATTTTTCGATGAATCATTACGTCACCCCCGACCTGTGCGACGCCTACCCGGACCTGGTGCAGGTACTTGAGCCGATGTTCAGCAATTTCGGTGGCCGCGACTCCTTTGGTGGCGAGATCGTTACCATCAAGTGCTTCGAAGATAACTCGCTGGTCAAGGAACAGGCGGATTTGCCGGGGGCTGGCAAGGTGTTGGTGGTTGACGGTGGTGGTTCCCTGCGCCGTGCCTTGCTGGGCGACATGATCGCCGAGAAAGCTGCGAAAAACGGTTGGGAAGGGCTGGTGATCTACGGGTGCATCCGTGATGTCGATGTCATCGCCCAGACCGATCTCGGTGTGCAGGCGCTCGCCAGTCATCCGATGAAGACCGACAAGCGGGGTATCGGCGACCTGAATGTGGTGGTGAACTTCGCCGGCGTGACTTTCCGCCCGGGCGAGTACATCTACGCCGACAATAATGGCGTGATCGTGTCGCCAAGCCCGCTGAAGATGCCTGAATAAACCGCGATAGCCGACAGGAGTGAGGATGTTCGAGGAAGAAAACGCGCAATGGGGGCTGGTGCACGCCCTGGTGCTGGACGGTAAAGGCGGTGCGCGTTCGATTGCCCGGACTGAACTCGACGACCTGCAACTGCAACCCCAGGAAAGCCTGTGGTTGCACTGGGATCGTAGTCATCCCCAGACGCAGACCTGGTTGCGCAAATCCAGTGGCCTGAGTGAGTTCGCTTGTGACTTGCTGCTGGAGGAGAATACCCGTCCGCGCCTGTTGCCTTTGCCGGACGCCGAGTTGCTGCTGTTTTTGCGCGGGGTCAACCTCAACCCGGGGGCCGAGCCCGAGGACATGGTCTCGGTGCGTATTTTTGCGGCGGCCAGCCGCGTGATTTCCCTGCGATTGCGCCCGCTGCGCGCCACTGACGAGTTGCTGGTGCAACTGGCGGAGGGCAAAGGGCCGAAGACCGCCTCTGAGCTCATCCTTTATATGGCCCAGTACCTCACCAACAAAGTGCAGGACCTGGTTACGGATTTGTCGGAAATCGTCGATACCGAGGAAGAAAAGCTGGATGCCGACGAACGGTATACCCCGGAACATGGCAGCGTCCTGCAGATCCGTCGCCGGGCGGCGGGGCTCAAGCGATTCCTGGCACCGCAGCGAGACATTTTCGGCCAGCTAACGCGGATCAAGCTGCCCTGGTTTTGCGATGACGATGCCGACTACTGGAATGAATTGAACAACAGCCTGACCCGCTATCTGGAAGAGCTGGAATTGACGCGAGAGCGCGTGGGGCTTGTGCTGGAGGCTGAAGACCGGCGCCTGAGCGTGCGTATGAACCGCACCATGTATCGCTTCGGGATCGTCACCGGAATCTTTCTGCCCATGAGTTTTCTCACGGGGTTGCTGGGCATCAACGTGGGGGGCATCCCGTTCTCGGCCAGCCCCTATGGATTCGTGTTTGCGTGCCTGCTGATGGTGGTCGTGGCGCTTGGACAATGGTGGTTATTTCGACGATTGCGCTGGGTTTGAGCTGAATATGACCTGAACGTAGGAATGGTCTCATGTGACCTTAGGAATTTTACCCTCGTCTTTTAAAACACTTGCGAGAGGTCTTTATGCACGATCCGTTCGAACAGTCTTTGCGTGACATGCTCAATGCTTCGCCGTCCAACCGCGACGACGATGCCTGCCTGGGCCGCGTGTTGAAAACCGCCAACCGGCAGGTGGGGGCGGGTGACCTGTTCGGCTTGCTCGGCCGCTGGCTGCCAGCGTTGATGATGGCCCTCAACAACGGTTCGGCGCATGTTTCTCCGGTTTCCCGTCGTAAATCTCTTGCTCGCACTGCTGATAAGGCTGATTGAATATGGAACTTGATCTCTGGACCCAGAGCCTGGTCACTGCAATGACCGCATTGTGGACCAAGGTGGCGAATTTCATTCCCAACCTGTTTGGGGCACTGGTCCTGGTATTGCTGGGCTTTGTCGTGGCCAAGCTGCTCGACACCCTGTTGTCCAAGTTGCTCGCAAAACTTGGCCTGGATCGCCTGATGGCGGGTACCGGCCTGACCAAATTGTTGGGGCGTGTCGGTCTGCAAGTGCCGATCTCCACCTTGATCGGAAAGATCGTTTATTGGTTCGTTTTGCTGATTTTTCTGGTTTCTGCGGCTCAATCCCTTGGACTTGAGCGAGTTTCAGCTACGCTCGACATGCTTGCGTTGTATTTGCCGAAGGTTTTCGGCGGCGCGCTGGTACTGCTGGTCGGTGTTTTGCTGGCGCAACTGGCCAATGGGCTGGTGCGCGGCGCCGCCGAAGGCGTGGGGCTGGACTATGCGGCAGGCTTGGGGCGGATCGCGCAAGGTCTGGTGATCATCATCAGTATTTCCGTCGCGATCAGCCAGTTGGAGGTCAAGACTGACCTGCTCAACCATGTGATCGTGATTGTGTTGATTACCGTTGGTCTGGCCGTTGCGCTGGCCATGGGGCTGGGAAGCCGGGAAATTGCCGGTCAGATTCTTGCGGGAATCTATGTGCGTGAGTTGTATCAGGTTGGGCAACAGGTACGGATAGGTGAGGTCGAAGGGCAAATCGAGGAGATCGGCACAGTCAAGACGACGGTGCTGACCGATGACGGCGACCTGGTGTCGTTGTCCAACCGGATCCTCCTGGAACAGCAGGTCAGTAGCCGGTAGACCGGCAAACCCTGCTAATGTACGCCGCCGCAAACCCGGCTGAACGGGCTGTGGCGGACATTGACCCGACTGTCGGCACGACTTGTTTTGAATAAAGCCCAAACGCTGTCTACGCGCTATGACCCCCGTGAGCTCTCTGATGAGGAGTTGGTCGCGCGCGCGCACACGGAGCTGTTTCACGTAACTCGCGCGTACGAAGAATTGATGCGCAGATATCAACGCACTTTGTTCAACGTTTGTTCAAGGTATTTAGGGAACGATAGAGATGCGGATGATGTCTGTCAGGAAGTGATGCTCAAGGTGCTGTATGGCCTCAAGAACTTTGAGGGTAAATCGAAGTTCAAGACATGGCTATATAGCATCACGTACAACGAGTGCATCACGCAGTATCGCAAGGAGCGGCGAAAGCGTCGGTTGATGGACGCTTTGAGTCTCGACCCCCTTGAGGAGGCCTCTGAAGAGAAGGCACCTGCTCCCGAGGAAAAGGGCGGACTCGATCGCTGGTTAGTGTATGTGAACCCGATTGACCGAGAAATTCTGGTGCTACGTTTTGTCGCAGAGCTCGAGTTTCAGGAAATCGCTGACATCATGCACATGGGTTTGAGTGCTACAAAAATGCGTTACAAACGTGCTCTTGATAAATTACGTGAGAAATTTGCGGACGAGACTGAAACTTAGTGCGTGGCAAATATCTCTTACGTGTAGGCAAGTTCTGTTAGACTTGTCGCCGAGTTGTCCCCCGGTTTGTGGGACTGCTTTACAATCACCAGATGGGGATTTAACGGATGAAACTGAAAAACACCTTGGGCTTGGCCATTGGTTCTCTTATTGCTGCCACTTCTTTCGGCGCTCTGGCACAAGGCCAAGGCGCAGTTGAAGGCCAGCTGTTCTACAAGAAGCAGTACAACGATAGCGTCAAGCACATCGAAGACGGCTTCAACCCAGGCGCTAGCATCGGTTACTTCCTGACCGACGACGTGTCGATCAACCTGAACTACGACACCACCAAGCACACCCGTTCGAACGACGGTACTGGCAACCAGAAGATCAAGGGTGACACTGGCAGCGTAACTGCTCAGTACCACTTCGGTCAGGCCGGTGTCGACTCCCTGCGTCCATACGTAGAAGGCGGTTTCGGTCACCAGTCCCGTACCAACGTACAGGCTGACGGCCACAGCGGTCGCGACCAGTCGACCCTGGCTATCGCTGGCGCTGGCGTGAAGTACTACTTCACCAACAACCTGTTCGCCCGTGCTGGCGTTGAGTCTGACTACAACCTGGACAACGGCAAGTGGGACTACTCCGCTCTGGTCGGCCTGGGTGTGAACTTCGGCGGCAACGCTGGCAAAGTCGCTCCTGCTCCTGCTCCAGCACCAGCTCCAGAGCCAACTCCAGAGCCAGAAGCTCCAGTTGCTCAAGTTGTACGTGTTGAGCTGGACGTCAAGTTCGACTTCGACAAAGCCGTTGTTAAGCCTAACAGCTACGGCGACGTGAAAAACCTGGCCGACTTCATGAAGCAGTACCCACAAACCACCACCGTGGTTGAAGGTCACACTGACTCCGTAGGTCCAGACGCTTACAACCAGAAGCTGTCCCAGCGTCGCGCTGACGCGGTCAAGCAAGTTCTGGTCAAAGACGGTATCGCTCCTAACCGTGTTAGCTCGGTTGGCTACGGCGAATCCCGTCCAGTTGCCGACAACGCAACTGAAGCAGGCCGTGCTGTTAACCGTCGCGTAGAAGCCTCGGTTGAAGCTCAAGCTGCTCAGTAATCACTGAGTAGTTGAAAAAAACCCGGCTCAGGCCGGGTTTTTTTTCGTCTGCGATTTGCCTCAGGCGCTCGCCGCCACAGCGACCCGTACCGCCTGCGCAGTTGCGGCAACACGGCCGATCACCAGGATCGCCGGGCTCTTCAATTCGAAGGCCAGCGCGGTCTCATGCATGTGTGACAGCGTGCTGCGACATTCCCGCTGCTGGGGCAGCGATGCGTTCTCGATCATTGCCACTGGCATATTCGCGGCCATGCCGCCCTCCAGTAACTGCCGACGAATCTCCTCCAGTTTCGCCACCCCCATGTACACCACCAGGGTGGTTCCACCCTCCGCCAGCGCGCGCCAGTTCAGTTGGCTGTCGTCCTGTGTATGGGCGGTCACCAGCGTCACGCCTCGACTTATGCCGCGCAGTGTCAGCGGTATGTCGCAGTTCGTGGCGCCCGCCAGTCCGGCAGTGATCCCGTTGACCAGTTCCACCTCGATGCCGCGCTCGCGCAGCCAGTCGGCTTCCTCACCACCACGCCCGAAAATACAGGGATCGCCGCCCTTGAGCCGCACCACGCATTTGCCCTGGCGCGCATAGCGCAGCATCAGCCTATGGATAAAGTCCTGGGGCGTCGAGCGGCAGCCGCCGCGTTTGCCCACCGTGATCACTTGCGTACCAGGGCAATGTTCCAGCACCGCCGGGTTGACCAGATCGTCGATCAACACCACATCGGCTTCGCACATCGCACGTACAGCTTTGAGGGTCAGCAACTCGGGATCACCGGGGCCGGCACCCACCAGCCAGACTTTTGCGTTCATGTGTTTTTCCTCGTCCAGAGATGGCTCTAGCTGTGAAAGAGTGAATACAGGAGGACCAGATTGATCAGCAGCGACAGCAGCGCCAGGGTGCGCCAGACCTTCAGCGGCTCGCGTTCTAGCAAGGGCCTGGGGCGGATGCTCAGCTCGCGTCGCTCTGCCTGCTCCAGTACGAGTAACCATTCTTCGGCGGTTTCATAACGTTGCGTCGGCTGGGCGGCTATGGCCCGCTCCAGGCAGAGCGGCAGCCAGTCCGGAAGGTCGGGTCGATAGCGACTGGCGCTGACAGCCTGATTGAAGCGGGGCCGTTGGAATGCTTCGATCTCACCGTAGGGGTAATGCCCGGTCAGCAGGTAATACAAGGTGACGCCGACGCTATACAAGTCCTGTTGAACTGTAGGACGCTCGCCATTGAAGGCTTCGGGAGCAATGAAGCTCGGCGTGCCAGGCAGTACGTGGGCGCGGTCCTCCGAGAGGCCCGGGCAGTAGGCGAGACCGAAATCCAGCATACGCAGCTCACCATCCTCGCCCAACAGCAGGTTTTCCGGCTTGATGTCGCGGTGCAGGATCTGCCGACGATGCAGCAGGCCCACCGCCCGCAGTAAACGTTCGGCCACGGATTGCCACTGTGCCAAGGGCAGCGGGCCCTGCCGCCGAAACAGCTCGGCGAGGGTCTGCCCCGGGTATTCGCGCATCACGTAATACAGGTGCTGACGTCCGCTGCCGGCGTGCACTTCCGGAAACGCCCGACCCGCGACCCTGCGCAGGAACCATTCTTCCGACAGCAAGGCCTGGCCGGCATCATTGTCATCGTCGCGGCTCAGGGGCAGGGTCTTGAGCAACCAGGGTTGTTGCTGCGCATCCCGCACCCGGTACAGCAACGATTGCCGGCTCTGGGCCAGGAGGGTTTCCACTTGCCAGCCTTCAAAATGTTGTCCGGTTTTCAGCGGCGGCGGCAGCGGCCATTGCTGCAATTGCATCAGTGCATCGCCCAAAGTGGCAGCGCCGAGTTGGTCGACGCGCACCAGCAGCGCGCTGGCGTTATCCTGACTGCCCGCCAAGTGGGCCGCACTGACAAGGGTGTTGACCGCCAAGTCGAGGTCCGACTGTTCCCGCAGGATCGCCTGAATGCTGTGATCACCCAGCGTGGCCCACACGCCATCACTGAGCAGCAGAAAGCATTCACCTTCACGCAACGCACCATCGAGAAAGTCCAGGACCAGATGCTGGTCCAGGCCCAGCGCGCGCTTGAGCACATGCTGCATGCCCGGCTGTTCCCACACGTGATCTTCGCTGATGCGTTGCAACTCGCCATTCAGCCAGCGATACGCCCGGCAGTCCCCCACATGGGCGAGGGTGAAATGCTGGCCACGAAAGACCAGCGCACTGAGGGTGGTGAGCAGTGGCTGACCACCGCCATTGGCCTGTAGCCAACGGTTCTGTGCCAGTAACAAGCGTTCCAGGGCCTGGGCCACGCCCCAGGTCTGGGGCGTGGCGTAATAGTCCAGGGCCAGAGCCTGCAAGGTCGAGCGTGCGGCCAGGCCGCCGTCGGCGCATTGGCTGACGCCATCGGCCATGGCGCACAGGTAGCCTTTGCTTGCGGCCAGCTCCGCCACGGGGGTGACCACCCGCAGCGCATCCTGGTTTTCCGCCCGAGGGCCGATGGCGCTGGCCTGGGCCACGCTCAGTTGCAGGCTCATCAGACGCGTGCAGCCGTCACGGCCGCTGAACCCCAAGTGGTCCTCCAGCGACGTTTCACGCCGTGCAGCCCGAACCAGGCCAGTACGCCCAGGCTGGCGAACAACCACAAGGCCAACTGATAGCTGCCGGTACTTTGCTTGATGGCGCCCATGCCCGCGGCCAGGGCGAAGCCGCCAATGCCGCCGGCCATGCCGATCAGGCCGGTCATCACGCCGATTTCGCGACGGAACCGCTGGGGCACCAATTGGAACACCGCGCCATTACCGGCACCGAGGCCGAGCATGGTGCACACGAAAAGTGCCAGTGCCGCGTAGGAACTGGGCAGGTTGAAACCCACTGCTGCGATGCAGATGGCTGCCACGCTGTACATGCCGAGCAGCGTACGGATGCCGCCGAAACGGTCGGCCAGGGCGCCGCCCAGAGGGCGCATGAGGCTGCCGCCAAACACGCAGGCCGCCGTGTAATAACCGGCGGTGACCGGGCTCAGGCCGTATTGGTCGTTAAAGTAGCCGGGCAATGCACTGGCCAGGCCGATGAAACCGCCGAAAGTCACGCTGTAGAAAAACATGAACCACCAGCTGTCGCGGTCACCCAGGGCCTTGAAGTAGTCGGCCATGGACTTGGCTTTCGGACGCTCGGGCGCATTACGTGCCAGCCAGGCGAATACGATCAGGGTCAGGATCAGTGGAATCAACGCAAAGCCGAATACGTTGCTCCAGCCAAAGGCCGCTGCCAGTACAGGGGCCAGCAGCGCGGCAAATACGGTACCCGAGTTACCGGCCCCGGCGATGCCCATGGCCTTGCCCTGGTGCTCGGCCGGATACCACTGCGAGGCCAGGGGCAGGGCCACGGCGAACGACGCGCCGGCCATGCCAAGGAATACGCCGAGCAACAGCGCCTGCTCGTAGCTGTGAATCCCCAACTTCCAGGCACACAGCAGCGCCACGATCACGATCGCCTGACCGATCAGTCCGGCGGTCTTGGGCGACAACTTGTCCGCCAGCATGCCCATCAGAAAGCGCAGTACCGCGCCGGCGAGGATCGGCGTCGCTACGACCAGGCCACGTTGCTGGGTGGTCAGGTGCAGGTCAGCGGCAATCTGCACCGCCAGCGGGCCCAGCAGGTACCACACCATGAAGCTCAGGTCGAAATACAGGAACGCGGCAAACAGGGTCGGGGTGTGCCCGGATTTCCAGAAGCTTGATTTCATCACGCACCTCAACGGTTGGAAGTCTTGTAAGAAGGCCTGGTGATGGGGCCGCCCACGGAGGCCGCCCCATCGGCCCCGGTCCTTGGGGCCAAAAACAAAAAAACGCCGCCACCGGGTTCGCGAGGGCAAACCGGATGTGCGACGTCTTTGTCGTGGAGGGGCAACCGCCGTTGGCTACCTGTATCGAGTACTTAGCAAAAGCTGAGCCAGCTCAGCCCAGCAGCTCGCTCATGGCGATAATCTGCTCTGCCACCTGGATCAATTTCTGTTGGCGACTCATGGCTTGGCGGCGCATAAGGGTGTAGGCCTCTTCCTCATTGCAGTCCTTCATTTTCATCAGCATGCCCTTGGCCAGCTCGATGCGTTTGCGCTCTGCCAACTGCTGATCGCGGGCCTGGAGCTGGGCGCGCAAGGCCTGGTCGCTTTCAAAGCGGGCCATGGCCACGTCGAGAATCGGTTGCAGGCGCTGGGCCTGGATACCTTCGACGATGTAGGCGCTCACACCGGACTTGATCGCCTGGCGCATCACGCTCGGGTCGTGTTCGTCGGTAAACATCACGATAGGCCGTGGCCGGTCACGACTGACCAGCACCACTTGTTCCATCACATCGCGAGTCGGTGACTCGGTATCGATCAGGATCACGTCGGGGCGCACCGTTTCGACGCGTGCCGGCAGATCGATGGTCAGGCCTGACTCATCGATCACCTCAAATCCGGCCTCGGTCAGCGCGGCCTTGAGGCGCCCGACCTTGCGCGGGGTGTCGTTGATCAACAGGATTCGCAACATGTTCATGCTCCTGTCAGCGCAAGGCCTGGCGGCCGGAATGATCGGCCAGGGCATGCAGACGGAAGCTGCGGGCGTAGGCGGCGGGGTCGGTGCCATCCCAGACTTTGCCGTCGATCAGTTGGCTGCTGCGCACGTCCGAAGACCGGGCCGGAACACCCACGGCGTCGGCTGCCTGGCGATAGAGCGCCAGCTGTTGTACCTGCCGGGCAACGCCGAGGTAGTCGGGGTCTTCGCGCAGCAAGCCCCAGCGACGAAACTGCGTCATGAACCACATGCCGTCGGACAGATACGGCAGGTTCACGTCGCCGCCTTCAAAAAAGCGCAGGGCGTGGGGGTCTTGCCACTGGTTGCCCAGGCCATCGTCATAGTTCCCCAACAGGCGGGGTTCGATGCAGTCGAGCGGGGTGTCGAGGTATTCGCGGGCACTGAGCAACTGTGCGGTAGAGCGACGGTTTTCCGGGCTTTGCTCGATAAAACGGCTGGCTTCGAGAATCGCCATCACCAGTACGCGGGCGGTGTGGGGGTACTGATCGACGAACGCTTGGGTGCAGCCCAATACTTTTTCCGGATGATTCGGCCAGATCGCTTGGGTGGTTGCCAGGGTAAAGCCCTGGTTTTGCTGCACTGCGCTGGCACACCAGGGTTCGCCGACACAGAACCCGTCGATACGCCCGGCCTGCAAATGCGCGACCATCTGCGGCGGCGGCACCACCACGCTGTTCACATCCTGCAACGGGTGAATGCCCTGACTTGCCAGCCAGTAATACAGCCACATCGCATGGGTGCCTGTGGGAAAGGTCTGGGCGAAGGTGAGTTTTGTGCGGCTTTGGTGCACGTGGCGATCAAGTGCCTCAGGAGTGATCACCCCTTGTCGTTGCAGGCCGTTGGACAGGTTGATGCTCTGGCCGTTCTGGTTCAGCCCCATCAGCACCGCCATATCGGTCGGCGCCACGCCGCCGATGCCCAGGTGCACGGCATAGATCAGCCCGTACAGGCTGTGGGCGGCGTCCAGTTCGCCGGTCACCAGCTTGTCGCGCAGGCTGGCCCACGAGGGTTGGCGCTTGAGGTTAAGGGTCAGGCCATAGGGCTGGGCAAACCCCTGGGTGGCGGCCACGACCAGCGAGGCGCAGTCGGTCAGAGCCATGAAACCCAGGTCGAGGCTGCTTTTTTCCGGTGCATCACTGCCGTTGACCCAGGCCAGTGGGTCTTTCATCGGGCTGTTGCCAACCGAATCGTTCATCGACATCTACCTTTTCTTTCAAAAAAAAGCGTCGTTTCCCTCGATGGCGGTGCAAGCCAATGCGGGTAACGACGCCTTTGTCCGTCAGCCTGCTCCGTCGTTGGCGCGGGCCCTGATGCAGAGTCCTTAGCAAGGCACATGCCACGGGTCGGCAAGCAGTGTCCGCCATCAGCTTTCCATCAAGATTGAAAGGCGGCGGCCTTTCAGTATGGCCGCCTCTTCATGCCAGGCTGCCCAGGAAAAACCACGGTGTACGCTGATTTCCCTGCCACCATTTTGCGCGCTCGGCTCTGCGTCTGGCTGCTGTGCGCTGCGCTGCTATTGAGTGGTGCCTCCGCCCGTGGCGAGACCTATCTGGCGCACGAGCAAAACCTGCATACCTTTTTTACTGCGCTGTCAGAACCCCTGGGGTTGCCGGTCGTGGTCAGTCGCGAGGTGGCCCGCCGGCATCTCAGCGGCACATTCGATTTCGACGCGGCGCAACAGACACTGCAAACCGTTGCGCAGCAGCACGATCTGATCTGGTACGGCGACGGGCAGGTCTTGCACCTGTACCACGCCAACGAGGCGAAAAGCTCGGCCGTGGCTTTGCGGCATATCTCGGTCGACCGGTTGCGCGACCACATGCGCCGTTCGGGGCTCGATGAGTCGCGCTACCCGCTGCGTAAAAGTGGCGAGCGTACTTTTTATGTCTCAGGCCCGCCGAACTATGTGGATCAAGTACTGCGTCTGGCCCAACTGATGGATCGACCGAAGGCTGATCTGCGAGTGGGAGCGCAGGCATTCAGGGTGGTGCAGGTGCTCAACACCCACGTGGCGGATCGCCAATACAGCCTGGGGGACAGCACGGTAAATGTACCGGGGCTGGCCGCTACCCTGGAAACCCTGCTTTCGGCTGAGCAAAAAGGCGCACTGGCGGACAGGCAACTGGCGGTATTCGCCTACCCGGACACCAACAGCCTGCTGATCAAGGGCAAGCCGGCCCAACTGCGCTTCATCGAGCGATTGATCGCAGAGCTGGACGTGCCCAAGCAAGCGATCGAAGTGGCGTTATGGCGGGTGGATATCGAGCGCGACGAACTCCAGAAGATCAACCTGGAATGGGCATCCCAGAGCGCTGCGCCTTTCTGGACGACACGCGTGCTCGAACCGCAGGAGGATAACCGCCTGATGGCACAACTCTCCGCGCTGGAGCGTCGGCGCCGGGCGAATCTGGTGGCATTGCCGGTCATCCTGGCGCAGGAGAATGTACCGGCGGTGTTCCAGGAGCATCACCGGTTTTACTTGCCTGCCTCCCGTAACGAAAGCACCGACTCAACGCCTGTGCGGTACAGCACCCAGGTCAGTGTGTTGCCGCGTATCGCCGAAACGAACGAAATCGAGATGCTGCTCAGCGTCGAGGATGGGCGTCGGATAGACACGAGCCCCCGTGGAAAGGGCGGCGCAGTGGGGCATATGAGCATCGGCAGTGTGGTACGCGTGCCGCAGGGGCGACGCTTGTGGGTGGGAGCGTTTGAGCGCAGTGCCGAGTCGGGGAAAGACAGGGTGCGCCTGTTCGTCATTCAGGCCCGGGCGGTGGGCGGTGACTCAAAAGGCCTGGTCGATGCCTTTGGTCCTCCGCCGTTGACGGCGGCGCAGTACGAACGTGTCAAGCGGGCGTTCGTGCGACCGGGTCGCGATCTATCTCAATGAACAAGGCGTGTGTCCATGCATCTGGAAATCCTTCTGCAGGAACAATTGATCAGCCGCAGGCGCTTGGCTGCTTTTGCGCCGGGCAAGGTGCTGCCGTTGGCGCCCGAGGTCATCCACTGTGTGGAGGTGAGGGTCAACGGCCAACTGCTGGCCATGGGCGAACTGGTGCAACTGGAGGATCGGCTGGGGGTTGAGTTGCTGGAGGTGTATCAGGATTGGCTGCCTTGATCAGGTCCTGTGACGATTTGTCTGACGGGGTGCTTCCAGGAAACCCGGGAAATTTGGGGTTTTCCCTGGCGTGCCTCCCTGGCTCGTTTTTTATAGTCGAGGGGTTGGCGCATGAGCCGGTAGTGCAAATAAGGAATTCGATGTCAGTACATAGATGCAGAGGTGGATATGGCCGCCATGAGTAATGGATTGCCAGCGGCATCCCTGATTTTTGCGCGCTGGACCTTGCACGGTGATGGGCGCTTGACCACCGAAGGCGCGGACATTCAGTTGCCGCCCAAGGAAGGCTTGGTCTTGCGCTTGCTGCTGGCCTCTGGCGGTGCATTGATGACCAAGGATCGCCTGCTGGAACTGGCCTGGCCCCAGGGCGATGTGGCCGAGGAGTCTCTGACACGCTGCATTTATTCGCTGCGCAAGCACTTGAAGGAAGACAAGCGGTTTATCAAGACCATTTATGGCAGGGGGTATCGTTTTACCTGCCCGGTGCGTTCCCACGAACCGGGCCGTAGCGTGGCACGAAGCGTGGGTCAGGTCTGCCCGGCCTGTGGGCAAGTCAGCCATGGTTAAGGCCTGGGGGCGGTGCCTATTGTTGACGCTGCTGATGGGCAGCAGCCCGGTGTTGGCATTTTGCTGGGCGGAGGTGGCCAGCCGCTATGACCTCGAGCCTGAGTTGCTGCAGGCCATCGCGGCGGTCGAGTCCGGTAATCGACCGGACGCCGTGAACCGCGTCAACAGCAATGGCACCCGCGATATCGGCCTGATGCAGATCAACAGCATTCACCTCCCGCGCCTGCTCAAGCTGGGAATTACCGAAGAACGGCTGCTGAGTGAACCGTGTTTATCGGTGGAGGTGGGGGCTTCGATCCTTGCCGGATTTATCCAGCGGTTCGGCTACAACTGGACGGCGGTAGGGGCCTATAACGTCGGGCCGGGTCCGGGACCGCAGCGCGAGGCGTTGCGTCTGCGTTATGCGCAGAAGATCTGGGCACGTTACGAAGGCCTGGTGATGCAGCGGCATTGACGATTGGGCAGCACGCCTCGCGCGCACCCCGCCACCCCGGCTATAATCGCCGCCACCTTTCGCCGCCATCCGAGTCTAGCCCGCCCATGTATACCCTGGCCCGCCAGCTGTTGTTCAAACTTTCCCCGGAAACTTCCCACGATCTGTCCCTGGACCTTATCGGCGCGGGCGGCCGTCTGGGGCTCAATGGGCTGGTGTGCAAGGCGCCGGCAAAAATGCCGGTGTCGGTCATGGGGCTTGAGTTCCCCAACCCAGTGGGGCTGGCGGCCGGCCTGGACAAGAATGGCGCCGCCATCGATGGTTTTGCACAACTGGGCTTCGGTTTTGTCGAAATTGGTACCGTGACCCCCCGGCCACAGCCAGGCAACCCGAAGCCGCGGATTTTTCGCTTGCCGGAAGCCGAGGCGATCATCAACCGCATGGGCTTCAACAACCTGGGCGTCGATCACTTGCTGTCACGGGTTCAGGCGGCCAAGTACACGGGCATCCTGGGCATCAATATCGGCAAGAATTTCGATACGCCCGTGGAGCGTGCCGTGGATGACTACCTGATCTGTCTGGACAAGGTCTACGCCCACGCCAGCTATGTCACCGTCAACGTCAGCTCGCCCAACACTCCGGGCCTGCGCAGCCTGCAGTTCGGCGATTCGCTCAAGCAATTGCTCGAAGCCTTGCGCCAGCGCCAGGAAGACTTGGCCGTGCAGCACGGCAAGCGTGTGCCGTTGGCTATCAAGATCGCCCCGGACATGAGCGACGAGGAAACCGTGCTGGTGGCCCAGGCCCTGGTGGATTCGGGCATGGATGCGGTGATCGCCACCAACACCACCCTGAGCCGCGCAGGTGTCGAAGGTCTGGCCCATGGCGATGAGGCGGGCGGATTGTCGGGTGCGCCGGTACGTGACAAGAGCACCCATATCGTCAAGGTGCTGGCGGCGGAGCTGGGTGGGCGTTTGCCGATCATCGCGGTGGGTGGCATCACCGAAGGCAGGCACGCGGCCGAGAAGATCGCCGCTGGTGCCAGCTTGGTGCAGCTGTATTCCGGCTTCATCTACAAGGGCCCGGAACTGATTCGCCAGTCGGTGGATGCGATCGCTGCACTGCGCTGATGCTTTGATTGCAGGTATTGCAGGAGCGGACTTGTGTGGGAGCGGGCTTGCTCGCGAAAGCGGTGGGTCAGTGAAGCAAGTTTCGGCTGAAAGAACGCCTTCGCGAGCAAGCCCGCTGCCACCATTAGATTAGTCCGAGTCCGTCAGGCAGTTTTTCCCAGCCAATAAAAAGGGCTCCATAAAGGAGCCCCTGGGCCGAAGCCCGCCGCCCGGATGGGGCGCGCATGGTAAGTCGTTACTGTTTCAAAGGTGGTGTGTCGGAATTGGTGCCCTGATTAGCCGACGGCGTGAAGTTCGTTGAGTCTGTGGATGCCCGCAGTGCCAGTCATACCGTCCCAGTTGTCGCCGCGTCCTTCTCGCCAGCCGTTGATCCAGGCTTGGCGTACCGACGGTAGAGTAAATGGGCAAAGCTCACGGGATTTGCCATGAACGCCATATTGATATCCGCGTAAAAATGCTCTTTCCAACGGATCACGCTTAAGTCTTCTCATAGGGTGTTTCCCTCACTTGTTGACTGTCTTGATATCCTTCGGCCTCGTCCGAGGCCGGGCAGAGTTTTTCTGCCGTTGGTGGGCTCGCTGCCGGCGTGGCGAGCCAATGTGTCGACGTCGTTACGGCGCCAACCTGTGTTGAGTTCTAACCAATAGGTCACATGGATTCAATGACCGTTTTGTCATAAGCACGTAACGAGAACGATGCTATAGCCATAAGCTGGGATGGCTTTTCGCCCCAATTACCGGGCAAAGCCAGCTATGATGCACCCTGCAAAGAGGATGGGTTTAATCCTTTAGTGAGAATGTCCTCCCGGCGCAGTCGGTTACTATTCGACGAAGGGTCGGAATATTTCTTTTTGTTGCACCACAGTATTGATCTGCCCCGTCAATCAAGGCCCAAGGGCCCGGCAGGTGGGGTGGGACGGCACATTCGTGCCACGCGGGCACTCTTCAAGAAAAGTGCCTGATTAAAAACCGAGCCGGCGATGCGTCGCCCGTTCACTTATTGCTGAAAAGCCTGGAATGCCCCATGTCGGACCGTTTTGAACTCTTCCTCACCTGCCCCAAGGGCCTCGAAGGCCTGCTGATCGAGGAAGCCGTCGGGCTTGGCCTTGAGGACGCCCGCGAGCACACCTCGGCCGTTCGCGGCATGGCCGACATGGAGACCGCCTATCGCCTGTGCCTCTGGTCACGCCTGGCCAACCGCGTGTTGCTGGTGCTCAAGCGCTTTCCGATGAAGGACGCCGAAGACCTCTACCACGGCGTGCTGGATATCGACTGGGCCGACCATATGGTGCCCGATGGCACCCTGGCCGTTGAGTTCAGTGGCCATGGCTCGGGCATCGACAATACCCACTTCGGCGCCTTGAAGGTCAAGGACGCCATCGTCGACAAGCTGCGCACGCCTAGCGGTGAGCGGCCGTCCATCGACAAGATCAACCCAGACCTGCGCATCCATCTGCGTCTGGACCGTGGCGAGGCCATTCTGTCCCTCGACCTGTCCGGTCACAGCCTGCACCAGCGCGGCTACCGCTTGCAGCAGGGCGCTGCGCCGTTGAAGGAAAACCTCGCAGCCGCAGTCCTGATTCGTGCCGGCTGGCCACGCATTGCGGCTGAAGGCGGTGCGCTGAGCGACCCGATGTGCGGCGTGGGTACCTTCCTGGTGGAAGGCGCAATGATTGCCGCCGACATGGCGCCCAACCTCAATCGTGAACTCTGGGGCTTCACTACCTGGCTGGGTCACGTTCCGGCACTGTGGAAAAAGCTGCACGCCGAGGCCACCGATCGCGCATCCATCGGCATGAGCAAGCCGCCGCTGTGGATCCGTGGCTACGAAGCCGACCCGCGTTTGATCCAGCCAGCGCGCAACAACATCGAACGTGCGGGCCTGAGCCATTGGATCAAGGTGTACCAGGGCGAAGTCGGCACTTTCGAGCCGCGTCCGGACCAGAATCAAAAAGGCCTGGTCATCTGCAACCCACCCTACGGCGAGCGTTTGGGTGACGAAGCCAGTCTGTTGTACCTCTACCAGAACCTCGGCGAGCGTCTGCGCCAGGCGTGCATGGGCTGGGAAGCGGCGGTGTTCACCGGTGCGCCGGACCTGGGCAAGCGCATGGGCATCCGCAGCCACAAGCAGTATTCGTTCTGGAACGGCGCACTGCCGTGCAAACTGCTGCTGATCAAGGTCAACCCGGATCAGTTCGTCACCGGCGAGCGTCGTACTCCGGAGCAGCGCCAGGCCGAGCGCGAGCAGGCGGCCTATGATCAGGCGCCGAGCGAGCCGCAAGAGCGCCAGTACAACAAGAACGGTAACCCGATCAAGCCGGCGCCGGCTCCGGTGGTCGAACAGGCGCGCCTGAGCGAAGGCGGGCAGATGTTCGCCAACCGCTTGCAGAAGAACCTCAAGCAATTGGGCAAATGGGCCAAGCGCGAAGGCGTCTCTTGCTACCGCGTGTACGACGCCGACATGCCGGAATACTCCATGGCCATCGACCTGTACCACGATTGGGTGCATGTACAGGAATATGCCGCGCCCAAGTCCATCGACCCGGAAAAAGCCTCGGCGCGCATGTTCGATGCGCTGGCGGCAATTCCCCAGGCGCTGAACATCGACAAGAGCCGCGTGGTGGTCAAGCGCCGCGAGCGTCAGAGCGGCACCAAGCAGTACGAGCGCCAGAGTGCCCAGGGCAAGTTCACCGAAGTGAGCGAAGGCGGCGTGAAGTTGTTGGTCAACCTCACTGACTACCTGGACACCGGCCTGTTCCTGGACCACCGCCCGATGCGCATGCGCATCCAGAAAGAGGCGGCCGGCAAGCGTTTCCTCAACCTGTTCTGCTATACCGCGACCGCCAGCGTGCATGCGGCCAAGGGGGGCGCGCGCAGCACCACCAGTGTCGACCTGTCCAAGACTTACCTGGATTGGGCGCGTCGCAACTTCTCGCTCAATGGTTTTTCCGACAAGAACCGTCTGGAGCAGGGTGACGTGATGGCGTGGCTGGAAGCGAGCCGCGAGGAGTTCGACTTGATCTTCATCGATCCGCCGACCTTCTCCAATTCCAAGCGCATGGAAGGCATCTTCGACGTGCAGCGCGATCACGTGCAGTTGCTCGACCTGGCCATGGCGCGCCTGGCACCGGGGGGCGTGCTGTATTTCTCGAACAACTTCCGCAAGTTCGTGCTCGAGGACAACCTCAGCCAGCGTTATGCGGTCGAGGAAATCAGCGACAAGACCCTCGACCCGGATTTTGCGCGCAATGCCAAGATCCATCGGGCCTGGAAAATCAGCGCACGCTGATGGCCGTACAAAAAGCCGCAAGCCCTGAAAATTCCGGGCTTGCGGCTTTTTTACGCTGGTCAAACCCCGGGCCGATAGCTATAACTAAGGCCTAGCCAAAGTGACACCCCCCGCACGCTGGCGTTGTGAGTGTTGCCTATGCCGTTGCAAGCCGTCCGCCCGAAAATCCTAGCCTTCATCAGTGAGCAGGCGTCGGCTTGGCTGGTGGCATTGGTGGTGTTTCTGGCAGGTAGCGCGTTGACGGCGATCATTGCCTGGGCCGCTTCCGATCTGTATCAACAACAGGTGCGCCAGCGTTTCCAGTTGCTCGTCAACGAACGCTACACCCGTCTGCAGGAACGCTTCGAAGACCAGGAGCAACGCCTGGGCAGCCTGCGACGCTTCTTTGTCAATTCCAGTGATGTGTCCCGCGAAGAGTTCGACGGTTTCGCCCAACCCTTGTTGCTGCGTGCCCGTGCCTATGCCTGGGCGCCCCGGGTGTTTCGTGCGCAGCGCAGCCAGTTCGAGCACGACGTGTCCAACCTGAGGGGCGTGCCCTTCAGCATCCGCGAATTGAATTCGTCAGGCGAACTGGCCCCGGCCGCCGAGCGCGACGAGTACGTCCCGGTACTGTACAGCCAGACCCAGAGCCTGCTCGGTTCACCGTTGGGCTTCGATCTGCTGGCCCAGCCGTTGCGCCGCTCGGTGCTGGAGCGTGCGCAAAAATCCGGCAAGCCGGCAGTGTCCCAACCGATGCAACTGGTGGGCGTGGAACCTGCGTATGCCACGGGCGTGTTGCTGGTGGCACCGGTTTCCCAAGAGGGTCAAAGCGAGCCCTATGGATACGTGATGGCGGTGATCAGCATGCGCCAGCTGGTGGCCGAGGGGTTGCCAAAGCCCGACCGTGACAACCTGGTGATGCAGATCGTCGACACGTCCGACACGCAAAAGCGTGTGCTGTACGAGTCCAGCAATGCGCTGGCCGACAGCGACCTGATCGCCGCCCGCCGCCTGACCCTCGGCGATCATGTCTACGCCCTGACCCTGCGACCCAGCCAGGTTTTCGACCAGGCCAATCATTCTTCGCTGGTGACCATTCTCGGCATGGGTGGCCTGCTCAGCCTGCTGCTCGGCGCCTTGCTCTATGTGCTGGTCAGTCAGCGCCAACGGGCGCTGAAACTGGTGGAGCAGCGCACCGTACAACTGCGCTTGCGCGAACAGGAATTGCGCGGTGCCCATGGTCAGTTGCGCAGCGTGCTGAACGCGGCGACCCAAGTGGCGATCATCGCCACTGACTTGCGTGGCGTCATCAACACCTTCAACGCCGGTGCCGAGCAGATGCTCGGGTTCAAGGCCGAACAGGTGGTGGGTCGGTTGACCCTGGAAAGCCTGCACCTGCCGACGGAACTGGAAGCGCGCGCCGCCAACCTGAGCCTGGCGTTGGGCAAGCGCATCCCGGCGAGCCAGGCGATGCTGGTGGAAAGTCCCGACAACTTGCACGAAGCCCGTGAATGGACGCTGTTGCGCCAGGACAATAGCCAACTGACCGTCAACATGCTGGCCACGGTGTTGCTCGATGACCATGGCTTATGGATCGGCCACTTGGCGATTTACCTGGACATCACCGAGCAGAAGCGCGCCTACGAGGCGCTGGCGGCACGGGACCGTCTGCTGAAGAAGCTCAGTGCCCATGTGCCGGGCGGGATCTTCCAGTTCACTTTGGAACCCCAGGATAACTGGCGCTTTATCTACGCCAGCGACGGCATGCGCGACATCTATGAAATCGAGCCCGGCGTGCTGCAACAGGATGCAAAAAAGGTCTTCGAGCGCATTCATCCGCTGGACGCAGAGCGGGTGCGCGCGTCGATTCGCCTGTCGGCCTTGCAACTGAGCCACTGGCGCGAAGAGTACCGGGTGCTGTTGCCGCACAGGGGCTTGCGCTGGATTCGGGGTGAAGCCACGCCGGAAGAGTTACCCAGCGGCGGCACCTTGTGGCATGGCTACGTGTCGGACATTTCCGATCTCAAGCGGGTGGAGGAAGAGCTGCGGGCGCAATCGATCACCGATTCCCTCACCGGGATCCACAACCGCCGCTATTTCCAGGACCGTCTCAAGGCCGAGATGGTTCGTCTCAACCGCTCTTCGGGGGCGTTGTCGGTGATCATGCTCGATATCGACCATTTCAAACGGATCAATGACCAACACGGCCACGGGGTCGGTGATGGCGTGTTGCAAGAGCTGTGCAAGCGCATCAGCCTGCGTTTGCGTCGTACTGACGTGTTCTGCCGGCTGGGCGGCGAAGAGTTCATGGTGCTGTGCCCGAACACCGATGGCGACCAGGCCTACAGCCTGGCCGTGGAGCTGTGGCAGTCATTGCGCAGTGCGCCGATGGAACCGGTGGGCATCGTGACCGCCAGCTTTGGCGTGGCCAGTTGGCGGGTGGACGAGGGCATCGACGGGCTGCTGCTGCGCGCAGACTCGGCCGTGTATGTGGCCAAACAAGCGGGCAGGGACCGGGTCGAGGCAGAGCGCTTGCGTGCTTGAGACTGCCGCAGTCCCAATGTGGGAACAATCAAGAGTGAGTGAGATGGGCGGGAGGAGGCTGGTGAGTGGACTCATTGTGGCGAGCGGGCTTGTCCCGAGCCGGGCTGCGTAGCAGTCCCATCCAGGGCACCGCGTGTTTTCAGACGGAAACGCACCGGCTGGTTTCAGGGCCGCTTCGCGCCCCAGCGCAGGACAAGCCTGCTCACTACAAAAAAGCCTGTTTTGCTCACCACAAGACTCCGTTCAGCCCTACAGGACCGGAGCGGCGGCCGCTGCTTTCGGCTGGCGATACAGGTCCAGCAGCACTTGGTCCAGCACCGACGAAGCGCCCCAGGGCTTGGGATCGTTGAGGATCGCCACCACGGCCCAGGTGTTGCCATTGTTGTCGCGGCTGAACCCGGCAATCGCGCGCACAGTGTTCAGAGTGCCGGTCTTCACATGGGCTTCGCCACGCATGGCGGTGGTCTTCAAGCGTTTACGCATGGTGCCGTCGGTGCCGGCAATCGGCAGCGAACTGATGTATTCCGCCGCGTAGGGGCTCTTCCAGGCCGCTTGCAGCATGGCTGCCATCTCCCGTGCGCTGACGCGCTCGGCACGGGACAAACCCGAACCGTTCTCCATCACCAGGTGCGGTGCGGTGATACCTTTCTTCGCCAGCCACTGGCGTACCACCCGTTGCGCGGCCTTGGCATCGTCGCCATCGGCATCGTTGCGGAACTGCGCGCCAAGGCTCAGGAACAGTTGCTGGGCCATGGTGTTGTTACTGTATTTGTTGATGTCGCGGATGATTTCCGCCAGGTCTGGGGAAAACGCGCGGGCCAGTACTTTAGCGTCCTTGGGTACCGGCGCCTGGATGTCGCGGCCCTGGATGGTACCGCCCAATTCCTGCCAGATCGCCCGAACAGCGCCAGCGGTGTAGGTGGCGTGGTCCAGCAGCGACAGATAAGTCTGCGAGCTGCAGCCGTCGGCCAGTTGGCCACTGACGGTCACGGTCACGCTACCGTCGGCGGCGGTCACCGGGTTGTAGCGTACGTCGCCGGTGCACTGCTTGGCGTTGGACACCTTGACCTGATTGTCGATGCGGATGCTGGCAATCGGCGGTTCGACCGACACGATCACCCGGCCCGAGTCATTGCGGGCCACGAAGCGCAGGGCCTTGAGGTTGACCAGCAGGGCGTCCGGCTTGACCAGGAACATCTTGTTCTCGTCGTTGCCGTCGTCATTGAATTCAGGCAACTGCGGCTGAACGAAGAAACCCCGGTCCAGTACCAGATCGCCGGTGACCTGCTGCACGCCGTTGGCGCGCAGGTCACGCATCAGCAGCCAGAGTTTTTCCATGTTCAGCTTGGGGTCGCCACCGCCCTTGAGGTACAGGTTGCCGTGCAACACACCACCGCTGAGGGTGCCGTCGGTGTAGAACTCGGTTTTCCACTGGTGGTTGGGGCCAAGCATTTCCAGGGCCGCATAAGTGGTGATCAGCTTCATGGTGGACGCCGGGTTCACCGAAACGTCAGCGTTGAAAATGGTGGGAGTACCGGGGCCGTTCAGCGGCAGCATCACCAGGGACAGTGCGGTGTTTTGCAGCTTGGCTTTGGACAGGGCCTGCTGAACATTGGGGGGCAGGGTGTTGTTGATCGGGGCGGCGGCGGCGGAAAAGGCCAGGGGCAGAATAAGGCCGGCAAAAAAGACTGAACGCAACGATTTGATCATAAGAAGTAAAACCCTACTGCTGAGGAGGGTGAAAAAGGCGAGGGGTAAATAGGAAAAATCCCTCATTGGTCATGAAAGTGTCGGCATTATGCCCCAAGGTGGATCCACTTGTAGCTGAACGATAGCTGCTAATCGTGGTTTTTTTGCGGGCAATTGGCCGCCTGTCCCAGAGAGTCGGGCAATCGCCGCCTTAAACTGCTAAAGTGCCGCCCGTTATTACTCAAGAGGATTGTTCCATGGCGACTAACCGTTCCCGGCGTCTGCGCAAAAAACTGTGCGTTGATGAATTTCAAGAGCTGGGTTTCGAGCTGAACCTGGATTTCAAAGAAGGTTTGGACGACGAAGCGGTTGACGCTTTCCTCGAAGCATTCCTGACTGAAGCGATGGACGGCAATGGCCTGGATTACGTGGGCGGCGACGACTTCGGTCTGGTGTGCTCGGCCAAGCGTGGTTCGGTCAGCGAAGAACAGCGTGCAACCGTCGAGGCCTGGTTGAAGGCCCGCCCAGAGCTGACTCGCGTTGAAGTGAGCCCGCTGCTGGATGCCTGGCACCCAGAGACGCCGATCAATCCGGTAGCCTGATGTGCTGAAACAGCGACCCGCCCGGGTCGCTGTTTCGTTAGGGACCTTGCAGTTTCAGGCCTTGCGCCAGTTCAGAATCAACAGCGTCAACACCCCCGCCACAATCCCCCAGAACGCCGAGCCGATGGAAAACAGCGTCAAGCCGGACGCAGTGACCATAAAGGTGATCAGCGCCGCTTCCCGCTCTTTCGGTTCATTCATGGCGATGCTCAGGCCATTGATGATTGAGCCAAACAACGCCAACGCCGCGATCGACAGCACCAGCTCTTTTGGCAGTGCCGCGAACAGTGCTGCCAGCGTGGCGCCGAACACGCCGGCAATGCCGTAGAACACCCCGCACCACACCGCAGCGGTGTAGCGCTTGTTACGGTCTTCATGGGCATGGGGGCCGGTACAGATAGCCGCGCTGATCGCCGCGAGGTTGATGCCGTGGGAGCCGAAGGGCGACAGCACCAGTGAGGCCAGGCCGGTGGCGGTGATCAGCGGCGAGGCCGGTACGTTGTAACCATCGGCCCGCAGCACGGCGACGCCGGGCATGTTCTGCGAGGTCATGGCGACTACGAACAGCGGGATGCCGATACTGATGGTCGCCGCCAGCGAGAAGTGCGGGGTGGTCCAGACCGGCGTCGCCACTTCCAGGTGAAAACCACTGAAATCCAATAGCCCCATCAGCCCGGACAGGGCGGTACCGATGATCAGCGCGGCGAGTACCGCATAACGCGGCGATACCCGCTTGATGATCAGGTAGGTGAAAAACATCCCCAATACCAGGCCGGTGCGGTGTTGCGCGGCGACGAAGATTTCGCTGCCGATCTTGAACAGAATCCCCGCCAGCAGGGCCGCCGCCAGTGAAGCAGGGATGCGCTTGACCAGTTTTTCGAAACTGCCGGTCAGGCCGCACAGCGTGACCAATACCGCGCAGGTAATGTAGGCGCCGATGGCTTCGCCGTAGCTCACACCGCCCAGGCTGGTGATCAGCAGCGCCGCGCCGGGGGTCGACCAGGCAATGGTGATCGGGGTGCGATAGCGCAGCGACAGGCCGATGCTGCACACGGCCATGCCGATGGAAATCGCCCAGATCCACGAGGAAATCTGCGCCGTGGTCAAGCCGGCGGCCTGGCCGGCCTGGAACATCAGCACCAGGGAACTGGTGTAGCCGGTCATCATGGCGATGAAGCCGGCGACGATGGCCGATGGAGACGTATCGGCCAGCGGGCGCAGGGGCGCGTGGGTGGCATCGGGCATGGGGCGGTGTTCCTTTTACCTGAGTGTTTGCCGGTGAAGGCACAGATTCAAGCCTAAACTCAAACGTAACGACTCATTGCAATACAGCCGACACCGCAAACAGCCGTACAGTGTGTTGGCCCATTGGGTTGTGTACAATGTGCCCTGTTTTTAGGTGATACTTGCCAGCGACCGTCCGTTGCCGTATTACCGTTAATTCGCCGCCGTTCTCCCGACCCGAGTGCCCATGAACGAACAGTTGCAACCTCTCAAGAAACAACCGCGAGCCGGCAAGGCCGGTCGCAGCGGAACCCAGGACGATATCGTCTACGCGCATATCTTCGAGGCGATCCTCGAACAACGCCTGGCACCCGGTACCAAATTGAGTGAAGAGGCCCTGGGCGAAATCTTCGGCGTCAGCCGCACCATCATTCGCCGTGCGCTGTCGCGCCTGGCCCATGAAGGGGTGGTGTTGCTGCGGCCCAATCGCGGCGCCGTGGTTGCCAGCCCGAGTGTCGAAGAGGCCCGCCAGGTATTCATGGCGCGGCGTCTGGTGGAGCGGGCGATCACCGAGTTGGCGGTGCAGCACGCCACGGCGGAGCAACTGGCTGAACTGCGCCAGATGGTCAACGACGAGCGCGACAGTTTCTCCCGCGGCGATCGCGGTGCCGGCATCCGCCTTTCCGGCGAATTCCATCTCAAGCTGGCGGAGGCGGCGAAGAACGCACCGCTGATCAGCTTCCAGCGCAGCCTGGTGTCCCAGACCTCGTTGATCATCGCCCAGTACGAAAGCGGCAACCGCTCGCACTGTTCCTATGATGAACACACGCAGTTGATCGATGCGATAGAGGCCCGGGATGCCGCGTTGGCGGTGAATTTGATGATGCATCACATGGATCACATCGACAGCAAACTCAACCTCGATGAAGAGAGCGCGTCGGATGATTTGCATGCAGTGTTTTCGCACCTGCTGCAGACCAAGAAGCCGGGACGCTCTTCAATAAAGCTGTAAACGTTCCTCAAATGTTGAGGGGGCTTGTGTGGTGAGCGGGCTTGCCCCGCGCTGGGGCGCGAAGCGGCCCTAGGCCCTGACACCGCGTTCTAACAAATATAACGCGGTGCTTTATTGGGGCCGCTTCGCAGCCCAGCGCGGGGCAAGCCCGCTCACTACAACAAGCCCCTCACCACAGTGAACTGCTCCCACATTTGTTTTATGGTGTTCTTGGGACTAGCGCTGGTGCACCAGCTGCCCCGCCGCATACGTCTGCAACACCGTCCGGTCATCCCCCAGGGTCATCAACACGAACAACGTCTCGGCTATGTTCTTCGCCTGCTTCAAGCGATAGCTCAGCAGCGGCGTAGCGTTGTAATCCAACACCAAAAAGTCCGCATCCGTCCCCGGTTGCAGCGTACCGATCTTGTCTTCCAGGCGCAGTGCCCGCGCGCCACCCAGGGTGGCCAGGTACAGCGACTTGAACGGACTCAACCGCGCGCCCTGCAACTGCATGACCTTGTAGGCTTCGTTCAGGGTTTGCAGCAGTGAGAAACTGGTGCCGCCGCCCACGTCCGTTCCCAGGCCCACATTCAATTTATGTTTCTCGGCCATCGGCAGGTTGAACAAACCACTGCCCAGGAAGAAATTCGAAGTCGGGCAGAACGCTACCGCAGAACCCGTCTCTGCCAGCCGTGCACACTCGTCATCACACAGGTGCACGCCGTGGGCAAACACCGAGCGTTCGCCCAGTAGCTTGTAATGGTCGTACACGTCCAGGTAGCCGCTGCGCTCGGGGAACAGCTCTTTTACCCACTCGACTTCCTGCTTGTTCTCACTGATGTGGGTCTGCATGTAGAGATCCGGGTATTCCCCCAGCAGTTGCCCGGCAAGTGCCAGTTGTTCCGGCGTGCTGGTCGGCGCAAACCGTGGGGTGACCGCGTAGTGCAGTCGGCCTTTGCCGTGCCAGCGCTCGATCAACGCCTTGCTTTCCCGGTAGCCGGATTCGGCGGTGTCGGTGAGGTAGTCCGGCGCGTTGCGGTCCATCATCACCTTGCCGGCGATCATGCGCAGGTCGAGTTTTTCGGCCGCTTCGAAGAACGCGTTCACCGACTGCGGGTGCACGCTGCCGAACACCAGTGCGGTGGTGGTGCCGTTGCGCAGCAGTTCCTTGATGAAAATATCCGCGACTTCCTCGGCATGGGCCTTGTCGGCGAACTGGCTTTCGCACGGGAAGGTGTAGGTGTTGAGCCAGTCGAGCAACTGCTCGCCATAGGCGCCGACCATGCCGGTTTGCGGCAGGTGGATATGGGTGTCGATCAGGCCGGGGGTGATCAGTGCGTCCTGGTAATGGGTGATTTCGATATCGGCGGGCAGGGTCGGCAGCAAATCGCTGGCATGGCCGATGGCGCTGATCTGACCGTTTTCGATCACCAGCAGGCCGTCTTCGAAATACTCATAGGACGCTTCGATGCCCACGTGCGCAGGGTCGGCGATGCTGTGCAGCAGGGCGGCACGGTAGGCTTTGCGAGTCAAAGGCATGGTCATCTCGATTCAAAGGGCTTGGCTGCGGCGTGACGCCGGCAGCAGTTTGGCAATGGGTTCGGCGCTGGCGGTGTGCTGGCCGAAATTGGCGTTATAGGTGGCGATGATTTCGCCGGCGATGGAAATGGCGATCTCCACCGGCAGTTTGCCTTTCACCTCGGCGAGGCCCATGGGGCAGCGCATGCGTTGCAACTGCGCGGTGTCGAAGCCGCGATCACGCAGGCGGTGTTCGAACTTGACCCGCTTGGTCTTCGAGCCGATCAGACCGAAGTAGGCAAAGTCATTACGTTTGAGCAGGGCGGCAGTGAGTTCCAGGTCCAGCGCGTGATTGTGGGTCATGACGATGCAGTAACTGCCCACCGGCAGGTCGGCAATTTCATCGACCGGCTCTTCGCTGACGATTTTGCGCACGCCCTGGGGGATATGCTCCGGAAACTCCTGATCACGCGAGTCGATCCAGCGCACCCGACACGGCAGGCTCGCCAGCAGCGGCACCAACGCACGCCCCACATGGCCGGCGCCGAATACCGCAATCTGCGCCTGCACCTGGCCCATGGGCTCGAACAGCAATACGGTCACGCCGCCGCAGCACTGGCCCAGGCTGGCCCCCAGGCTGAAACGCTCCAGATGGGTGTTTTGCTGGCCGCGCACGAGCATGTCCCGCGCGATCTGCATCGCCTTGTATTCCAGGTGCCCGCCGCCAATGGTGTCGAAGGTCTGCGCGGCGCTGATCACCATCTTGGAGCCGGCATTGCGCGGTGTGGAGCCGAGTTCTTCGATGATGGTCACCAGCACGCAGGGTTCGCCGCTGTTTTGTAAGTTGGCGAGGGCGCTGATCCAGTTGTTCATGTTCACCTCAACATTACTGTTGTCAGTCAGGCCGCCATCGCAGGCAAGCCAGCTCCCACAGGAGAATGCGTTCCAAATGTGGGAGCGGGCTTGCCTGCGATGGCAGCACCCCGGTCTAGAGCGAAGCCATCTCGGTATCAGCCTCAACCACCTTCGCAACACTCAACTGCCGCATCTGCTCACACCCCCACAACACCCGCTCCGGTGTGGCCGGCGCATCGATCTTCGGCTGATGGCGATAATCACCCAGGCTCGCCACCGCATCCTTGATCGCGCACCACGAGGCGATCCCGAGCATGAACGGCGGTTCGCCCACGGCCTTGGAGTGGAACACCGTGTCTTCGGGGTTCTTGCGGTTCTCCACCAGCTTCACCCGCAGGTCCAGAGGCATGTCGGCCACGGCCGGGATCTTGTAGCTGGCCGGGCCGTTGGTCATCAGCTTGCCCTTGTTGTTCCACACCAGCTCTTCCATGGTCAGCCAGCCCATGCCCTGCACAAAACCGCCTTCCACCTGACCGATGTCGATGGCCGGGTTCAGCGAGGCGCCCACGTCGTGGAGGATGTCGGTGCGCAGCATCTTGTATTCGCCGGTCAGGGTGTCGACGATCACTTCGCAGCAGGCCGCGCCGAAGGCGAAGTAGTAGAACGGTCGGCCACGGGACTGGCTGCGGTCGTAGTAGATTTTCGGGGTCTTGTAGAAGCCGGTGCTCGACAGCGAGACCTGGGCGAAATACGCCTGCTGGATCAGCGCCTCGAACGTGAGGATCTGGTCACGCACGCGCACATGGCCATTGTGGAATTGCACATCCGCTTCGCTCACGTCGTATTTGCGTGCGGCAAATTCCACCAGGCGCTGCTTGATGGTTTCGGCGGCGTTCTGCGCGGCCTTGCCGTTCAGGTCGGCGCCGCTGGAGGCCGCCGTTGGCGAGGTGTTGGGCACCTTGTCGGTATTGGTCGCGGTGATCTGCACGCGGTCGATTTCCACCTGGAACACCTCGGCCACCACCTGCGCGACCTTGGTGTTCAGGCCCTGGCCCATCTCGGTGCCGCCGTGGTTCAAGTGGATGCTGCCGTCGGTGTAGATATGGATCAAGGCACCGGCCTGGTTGAGGAAACTGGCGGTGAACGAAATGCCGAATTTCACCGGAGTCAGGGCCAGGCCTTTTTTCAGGATCGGGCTGTGGGCGTTGTACAGGCGGATCGCTTCGCGGCGCTCGGCGTATTGGCTGCTGGCCTCAAGCTCGGCGGTCATTTCTTCGAGCATGTTGTGCTCGACGGTCTGGTAGTAGTGGGTGACGTTGCGCTCGGTCTTGCCGTAGTAGTTGACCTTGCGCACCTCCAGCGGGTCGAGGGCCAGATGGCGGGCGATGGCGTCCATCACTTCCTCGATGGCCACCATGCCTTGCGGGCCGCCGAAGCCGCGATAGGCGGTGTTGGAGGCGGTGTTGGTCTTGCAGCGATGGCCGTTGACCGTGGCGTCGCCCAGGTAATACGAGTTGTCGGAGTGGAACATCGCGCGATCGACAATCGAGTTCGACAGGTCCGGCGAGCAGCCGCAGTTGCCGGCCAGCTCCAGGTTGATGCCGTGCAGGCGCCCGCTGTCGTCGAAGCCCACGTCGTATTCGATATAGAAGGGGTGGCGCTTGCCGGTCATCAGCATGTCTTCGACACGTGGCAGGCGCATCTTGGTCGGCTGCCCGGTGAGGCGTGCGACTACCGCGCACAGGCACGCCGGGCTGGCCGCCTGGGTTTCCTTGCCGCCGAAACCACCGCCCATGCGGCGCATGTCGACGACAATCTTGTTCATCGACACGTCCAGCACCTCGGCCACCAGCTTCTGCACTTCAGTGGGGTTCTGGGTGGAGCAATAGACGATCATGCCGCCGTCCTCGGTGGGCATCACCGAGGAAATCTGGGTTTCCAGGTAGAAATGCTCCTGGCCGCCGATATGCAGGGTGCCCTGGATACGGTGTTTCGCCGTGGCCAGTGCGCCCGCCGAATCACCGCGCTGGTGGGTGTGGCTGTCGAGCACGAAGTGCTTCTTGCGAAACGCCTCGACTACGTCGAGCACCGGCTCCAGGTATTCGTATTCGATCACGGCGGCCATCGCCGCCTTGCGCGCGGTTTCCAGATCGCGGGCGGCAACCGCCAACACCACCTGGCCGACAAACTGTACGGTGTCGATAGCCAGCAACGGATCGCCGGGCATCAACGGGCCGATGTCCTTCAGGCCCGGCACATCTTCATGGGTGATGACGATGCGCACGCCTTCAAAGGCATAGCAGGGCGCGGTGTCGATGCTGAGGATTTTCGCGTGGGCGCGGTCGGACATGCGCGCATACAGGTGCAACTGGTTGGGGAATTCCAGGCGGTCATCGATGTACTGGGCTTCACCGGACACGTGCTTGGCGGCGCTGTCATGCTTGACGCTGCGGCCCACCCCGGAGGTGAGGTCCTGGGCGAACAGCTCGGCGAGTTCGGCCTGGGTTTTAACGACGGCGTGATGGTTAGACATAAGCGGTCACCCGAGTCTCGATGTGCGGCGTTTGCAGTTCGATGAAGTATTTGCGCAGCAGGTTTTGCGCACTGAGCAGGCGGTATTCCTTGCTGGCGCGGAAGTCCGACAACGGGGTGAAGTCCTGGGTCAGGGCGGCGCAGGCCTTTTCCACGGTAGCGGCGTTCCAGGTGGCGCCGATCAGCGCGGTTTCGCAGTGCTTGGCGCGTTTCGGGATAGCGGCCATGCCACCGAAAGCCACGCGGGCATCGCTGATCACACCGTTGTCGAGCGTCAGGTTGAAGGCGGCGCAGACTGCGGAAATGTCATCGTCCAGGCGTTTGGAGACTTTGTAGGCACGGAACAGCGCGTGGCCCTTGGGCACAATGATCTTCTCGATGAACTCGCTGTCCTGGCGGGCAGTGACACGGTAATCGATGAAATAGTCTTCCAGCGCCAGGGTGCGGCGGGTGTTGCCCTTGCACAGCACGATTTGCGCGCCCAGGGCAATCAGCAGCGGTGGCGAATCGCCAATCGGCGAGGCGTTGCCGATATTGCCGCCCAGGGTGCCCTGGTTGCGGATCTGCAGCGAGGCGAAACGGTGCAGCAGTTCGCCGAAGTCCGGGTATTCGTGGTCCAGCGCGGTGTAACAGTCGGAAAGGGCAGTGGCGGCGCCGATCTCCAGGCGATCCTCGAAGGACTCGATGCGCTTCATTTCTTCGATATTGCCGACGTAGATCATCACTGGCAGCGTGCGGTGGAACTGGGTGACCTCCAGCGCCAGGTCGGTACCACCGGCCAGCAGACGGGCTTGCGGGTAGGCGTCGTAGAGGTCGGCCAGGTCGGCGACGGTCAGGGGCACCAGGCAACGTTTGTCGCCACTGTTGAGTTCGCCGGTTTGGGTGGGGGCGATAGCCTTGAGGCGCGCGATGGTCTGGGCTTCACGGCTGTCGAACTGGTCTTGCGGTTTGTTGCAGCACGCCTGTTCGGCGGCGGCCAGGATCGGGCGATAGCCGGTGCAGCGGCACAGGTTGCCGGCCAGGGCTTCATGGGCTTTCTGGCTGTCGGGGGCGTCGCTGTTCTTTTGCAGGGCAAACAGCGACATCACGAAGCCCGGGGTGCAAAAGCCGCACTGCGAGCCGTGGCACTCCACCATGGTTTGTTGCACGCTGTGCAGTTGGCCCTGGTGCTTGAGGTCCTCGACGCTGATCAGTTGTTTGCCGTGCAGGGATGACACAAAGGTCAGGCACGAGTTGAGGCTGCGATAACGAATCTGTTCGGTGCCCTGTTCATCGGTGTGCAACTCGCCGACCACCACGGTGCACGCACCGCAATCGCCGCTGGCGCAGCCTTCCTTGGTACCGGATTTGCCCAGGTGCTCGCGCAGATAGTTGAGCACGGTCAGGTTGGGGTCCAGGGCATGCTCGCTACGGAGTTCCTGGTTGAGTAAAAACTGGATCACGGAAGGCCTCGCAGACTCATTATTGTTGTTAACCGCTTTGCGCCGAATCTAGTCATGTCTGACTTTTCGGTCAATGATTTTCTGACCGAAAGGTCAAGAAATTGCGATTACAACCTGTTCAAGTATGGTCCAGTCTCCTGGAACCGGCGTTTTTGGCGATTTCCAGGCTTTAAGGGTTGCGTATTTCATGCCAAATTCAGCCGCGTGGGCCTAGCGCCATCAGCCGGGCATTTGCGCTACACTGCCGCGCTTGTACCGATAGATGATTTTGAAGGGAAAACATGACGTTCAAGGCGCCGGACAGTCTCGCCGAGCAAATCGCTCACCACCTCGCCGAACGTATCATTCGCGGCGAACTCAAGCCTGGGGAGCGGATCCAGGAACAGAAGGTCACGCTGGCGCTGAACGTCAGCCGTGGTTCCGTGCGCGAAGCCCTGCTGATTCTCGAACGTCGCCACCTGATCGCGATCCTGCCGCGCCGTGGCGCCCACGTCACCGAACTCACCGCCCACAAGGTGCAGAGCCTGTGCACGTTGATGGGTGAGCTGTACATCCTGCTGGCCAACGCGGTTGCCAGCGGCTGGCAGAGCCACGCCGACATGGCGCCGTTCCTGCAGATCCAGCAGCGTCTGGTCAGCGCCTACGACCGTCAGGACATCCGCGCCTTCGTCGCCGAAAGCTTCAATGTGATGCGCCCGGCGTACCCCTTCGCCAACAACCCGTACCTGCAAGAGACTGTCGAGAACCTGCAGCCGGCGATGAACCGTGCCTATTACCTGGCCCTGGACCAGCGCAAGGCCTCGATGAGCGAATACCTGGTGTTGTTCGAGCAACTGCTCGCCGCCGTCCTGGCCCGTGACCTGGTGCAAATTCGCCTGGTGCTGTCGGCTTACGGCCAGCGCAGTTGCTCGTTGATCATCGCTGCGTTGGCGGACGCCTAAACGTGCGGCTCAAGTGCATCAAACTGGCGGGGTTCAAATCCTTCGTCGACCCGACCACGGTGAACTTCCCCAGTAACATGGCGGCGGTGGTCGGGCCCAACGGTTGCGGCAAGTCGAACATCATCGACGCCGTCCGCTGGGTGATGGGCGAGAGCTCGGCCAAAAACCTGCGCGGCGAGTCGATGACCGACGTCATCTTCAACGGCTCCACCAGCCGCAAGCCGGTGAGCCAGGCGAGCATCGAGCTGGTGTTCGACAACTCCGACGGCACCCTCATCGGCGAATACGCGGCCTATGCCGAGATTTCCATTCGCCGCAAAGTGACCCGCGACAGTCAGAACAGTTACTTCCTCAACGGCGCCAAGTGCCGCCGCAAGGACATTACCGACATCTTTCTGGGCACTGGCCTGGGCCCGCGCAGCTACTCGATCATCGAGCAGGGCATGATCTCCAAGCTGATCGAGGCCAAGCCCGAAGACCTGCGCAACTTTATCGAAGAAGCCGCCGGCATCTCCAAATACAAGGAGCGCCGTCGCGAGACCGAAAACCGTATCCGCCGCACCCACGAAAACCTGGCGCGCCTGACCGACCTGCGTGAGGAGTTGGAGCGCCAGCTTGAACGCTTGCATCGCCAGGCCCAGGCAGCGGAGAAGTATCAGGAATACAAGGCCGAAGAACGCCAACTCAAGGCGCAGCTCTCGGCCCTGCGCTGGCAGGCGCTGAATGACCAGGTGGGTCAGCGCGAAGCGATCATCGGCACCCAGGAAATCAGCTTCGAAGCCCTGGTGGCCGAACAGCGCAATGCCGACGCCAGCATCGAACGCCTGCGCGACGGGCACCATGACCTGTCCGAGCGCTTCAATCTGGTGCAGGGGCGCTTCTATTCGGTGGGCGGCGATATCGCCCGCGTCGAGCAAAGCATCCAGCATGGCCAGCAGCGCTTGCGCCAGTTGCAGGATGATTTGAAAGAAGCCGAGCGCGCGCGCCTGGAGACCGAGTCTCACCTGGGCCATGACCGCACCTTGCTGCTGACGCTCGGCGAAGAGCTGGACATGCTCACGCCCGAGCAGGAAGTCACCAGCGCCGCCGCCGAAGAAGCCGCCGCTGCGCTGGAAGAGTCCGAAACCACCATGCACGGCTGGCAGGAGCAGTGGGACGCCTTCAACCTGCAATCCGCCGAGCCACGCCGCCAGGCCGAAGTGCAGCAGTCGCGCATCCAGCAACTGGAAACCAGCATGGAGCGCCTGGCCGAACGCCAGCGGCGCATGCAGGAAGAGCGTGCGTTGCTCTCCGCCGACCCGGAAGATGCCGCGATCCTGGAACTCAGCGAGCAACTGGCTGAAAGCGAGATGACCCTGGAAGAGCTGGAGGCCAGCGAAGAGCAGCAAGTGGAACGCCTGGAGCAACTGCGTCAGCAATTGCAACAGGCAACCCAGGCGCAGCAACAGGCCCAGGGCGATCTGCAGCGCCTCAATGGTCGCCTGGCCTCCCTCGAAGCCTTGCAGCAAGCGGCATTGGACCCCGGCACCGGCACCGCCGAGTGGCTGCGCGACCAGCACCTGGCCGAGCGCCCACGCCTGGCTGAAGGCTTGAAAGTCGAAGCTGGCTGGGAACTGGCGGTAGAAACCGTACTGGGTGCCGACCTGCAAGCGGTGCTGGTGGATGATTTCGGCGGTTTTGACCTGACAGGCTTCGCCCAGGGCGATTTGCGTTTGCTCAGCCCGGCGGCGGACGGCACGCGGGTGCCGGGCAGCCTGCTGGACAAGGTTGAGGCCGCGATTGATCTGGCACCGTGGCTGGGCCAGGTCAAACCGGTGGACTCCCTGGAACACGCGTTGGCTCAGCGCGGCCAGCTGGCTGCCGGTGAAAGCCTGATCAGCCGCGATGGCTACTGGGTGGGGCGGCACTTCCTGCGGGTGCGCCGCGCCAGTGAAGCGGAAAGCGGCGTGCTGGCTCGCGGCCAGGAAATCGTCAACCTGATCGCTGAGCGTGAAGAACGCGAAGCTACCCTTGAGGGCCTGGAAACCCAGTTGCAAACCCTGCGCGCCACCCAACGCCAGCAGGAAACCGGCCGCGAACACCTGCGTCGCCTGTTGCAGGACGAGGCGCGCCAGCAAGGCGAGCTCAAGGCCCAGCTTTCGGCGAGCAAGGCCAAGGTGGAGCAATTGTCCTTGCGTCGCACCCGTCTCGATGAAGAAATTGCCGAGATGGGCGAGCAACGTGCCCTGGAGCACGAACAGATCGGCGAAGCGCGTGTGCATTTGCAGGACGCGCTCGACAGCATGGCTCTCGACACCGAGCAGCGCGAATTGCTGCTGGCCCAGCGTGACAGTCTGCGTGAACGCTTGGATCGCGTACGCCAGGAAGCCCGCCAGCACAAGGACCACGCCCATCAGTTGGCGGTGCGCCTGGGCTCGCTCAAAGCCCAGCACGCGTCGACGGCCCAGGCCCTTGAGCGTCTGGAGATGCAGTCCGAACGCCTCACCGAAAAGCGCGAGCAATTGAGTCTCAACCTGGAGGAGGGCGAAGCGCCGCTGGAAGAGCTGCGGCTCAAGCTCGAGGAATTGCTCGACAAGCGCATGACTGTCGACGAAGAACTCAAGACCGCGCAGATCGCTCTCGAAGATGCAGACCGTGAACTGCGCGACGCGGAAAAACGCCGGACCCAGGCCGAGCAGCAATCCCAGCTGATCCGCGGCCAGCTCGAACAACAGCGCATGGAATGGCAGGCCCTGACCGTGCGCCGTAAAACCCTGCAAGACCAGTTGCTGGAGGACGGCTACGACCTGCACGGCGTGCTCAACACCCTGACCGCCCAGGCCAGCGAGCAAGAAGCCGAAGAAGAACTTGAGCGCATCGCCGCGCGTATTCAACGCCTCGGTGCGATCAACCTCGCGGCCATCGACGAATACCAGCAGCAATCCGAGCGCAAGCGTTATTTGGATGCTCAGGATGCCGACCTGGTCGAAGCCCTGGACACCCTGGAGAACGTGATCCGCAAGATCGACAAGGAAACCCGCAACCGCTTCAAGGATACCTTTGATCAGATTAATGGCGGTTTACAGGCGTTATTCCCGAAAGTTTTCGGTGGTGGCAGCGCTTACTTGGAACTGACGGGCGAAGATCTACTCGATACTGGGGTGACGATCATGGCGCGGCCTCCGGGCAAGAAGAACAGCACCATCCATTTGTTGTCCGGTGGCGAGAAAGCCCTGACCGCATTGGCCCTGGTATTTGCCATCTTCAAGTTGAACCCGGCGCCGTTCTGCATGCTCGACGAAGTTGACGCCCCGCTGGATGACGCTAACGTTGGACGGTACGCGCGGTTGGTGAAAGAGATGTCCCAGACCGTGCAGTTCATCTATATCACCCACAACAAGATCGCCATGGAAATGGCCGATCAGTTGATGGGGGTCACGATGCATGAGCCGGGCTGTTCGCGTCTGGTGGCGGTGGATGTGGAAGAAGCGATGGCGATGGTGGAATCCTGACCTGCGCTTTGCAGGAGAATTTTCGGCGCGCGGTAAGGTCTTTTGCAGGTCGCGTAAAGATGGCCTAACGACATAATTGTTCGAAGGCATTTTGACAGACGGTGTAAAGTTATCTTTGGTCGTGCTAGTTTAATGTCAATTTTGCGTATGCGTGGGCAAAACGTCAGTCAGAACATAGAGTTGGCGCCACGTTTTAAAGCGGTTTGCACAGTGCTAAACCCCTTATTTTTCAGCATTTTTTATTAGAGGCACGGGATTACATGGAAATCGGTCTGCGCGAGTGGCTGATCGTCATCGGCATTATTGTCATTGCCGGTATTCTTTTTGATGGCTGGCGCCGCATGCGCGGTGGCAAGGGCAAGCTCAAATTCCGTCTGGACCGAAATCTGTCCAACCTGCCCGATGACGACGGCAATGCCGAGCTGCTGGGCCCGTCCCGCGTGCTGGACACCCACAAGGAGCCGCAACTGGACGAGCACGACTTGCCGTCGATGAGCGCGCCGGTGCGTGAAGCCCGCGAGCCGTCCGCCAAGCGTGGGAAACGCGCTGCTACTGCGGTGGCCGAGCCCCACCAGGGCGACCTGAACCTGGACGTGGACGAAGGTCCGAGCTTCAGCAGCCGCGACGATGATTTCCCCGATGAGAACATTGGCAAGCAGGCGTCGCGTCAGTCCGTGAGCGATCAGCCGGCGGCCGAAGAAGTGCTGGTGATCAGCGTTATTTGTCGTGATGCGGCTGGCTTCAAGGGCCCGGCGCTGTTGCAGAACATCCTCGAAAGCGGCCTGCGCTTCGGCGAAATGGACATCTTCCACCGCCACGAAAGCATGGCCGGCAACGGTGAGGTGCTGTTCTCCATGGCCAACGCGGTCAAGCCGGGTACCTTCGATCTGGACGATATCGACCTGTTCAGCACCCCGGCGGTGAGCTTCTTCCTCGGCCTGCCAGGCCCGCGTCACCCGAAGCAGGCCTTCGACGTGATGGTGGCGGCGGCGCGCAAGCTGTCCCAGGAACTGAACGGCGAACTCAAGGACGATCAACGCAGCGTCCTGACCGCCCAGACCATCGAGCATTACCGTCAGCGCATCGTCGAGTTCGAGCGTCGCGCCCTGACCCAGAAACGCTGAGTAACATAAGCGCACCAACATTTGAGCAGCTTCGGCTGCTCTTTTGCTTTATGAGAGAACACCCATGACCGCCGCCCACACCCGCATCCTCGAACTGCGCGCTGAACTGGATCAGCACAACTACCGTTACCACGTCCTCGACGAGCCGAGCATTCCGGACGCCGAGTACGACCGACTGTTCCACGAGCTCAAGGCCCTGGAGGCCGAGCATCCGGAACTGGTCACCCGGGACTCACCGACGCAGCGGGTGGGCAGTGCGGCGCTGTCGGCGTTCACTCAGGTCAGGCACGCAATTCCCATGCTCAGCCTGGGCAACGCGTTCGATGAAAGCACCATGCTGGAGTTCGATCGCCGGGTCACCGAGGGCCTTGACCTACCGGTAGGTGATCTGTTCGGCGGCGGTGCGGCGGTGGAGTACAGCTGCGAGCCCAAGCTGGATGGCCTGGCGGTCAGCCTGCTGTATGAAAATGGCGAGTTGGTGCGCGGCGCTACCCGGGGGGATGGCACTACCGGCGAAGACATCAGCGTCAACGTGCGCACCGTACGCAATATCCCTTTGAAACTGCACGGCAGTGGCTGGCCGGCGACCCTGGAAGTACGTGGCGAAGTGTTCATGTCCAAGGCCGGTTTCGAGCGGCTCAATGCTTCTCAACTGGAAGTCGGCGGCAAGACCTTCGCCAACCCGCGCAATGCCGCCGCCGGCAGCTTGCGCCAGTTGGACTCGAAGATTACCGCCAGCCGCCCGCTGGAATTCTGCTGCTACGGTGTGACCACCGACCTCAGCGACACCCACATCGGCAACCTGCAACAGCTGAAAAAATGGGGCATGCCCATCAGCCACGAGCTGAAGCTGGCCAAGGGCATTCAGGATTGCCTGGACTATTACCGCGACATCGGCGAGCGACGTAACAGCCTCGCCTATGAAATCGACGGCGTGGTGTTCAAGGTCAACAGCATTGCGTCCCAGCGTGAACTGGGCTTTCGCGCCCGCGAACCGCGCTGGGCCATTGCCCATAAATTCCCGGCCATGGAAGAACTCACCGAACTGCTCGACGTGGAGTTCCAGGTCGGCCGCACCGGCGCCGTAACCCCGGTGGCGCGGTTGAAACCGGTCAAGGTCGCGGGTGTCACCGTGTCCAACGCCACCTTGCACAACATGGACGAAGTGGCGCGCCTGGGCTTGATGATCGGCGACACCGTGATCATCCGCCGTGCGGGTGATGTGATCCCGCAGGTGGTGTCGGTGGTCGCCGAACGTCGCCCGGAAAATGCCCGCGCCGTGCAGATCCCCGAGAGTTGCCCGGTGTGCGGCTCCCATGTGGAGCGCACGCAACTGGTCAAGCGCAGCAAGGGCAAGGAAACCGTCAGCGAAGGCGCGGTGTACCGTTGCGTCGGGCGCCTGGCCTGTGGTGCGCAGCTCAAGCAGGCGATCATTCATTTCGTCTCGCGCCGCGCCATGGACATCGACGGCCTGGGCGACAAGACCATCGAGCAACTGGTGGACGAAAAACTCATCGGCTCGCCGGCGGATCTCTACAAACTCAAGTACGAGCAGATCATCGACCTGGAAGGTTTCGCCGACATCTCCAGCAAGAAGCTGATCACCGCCATCGAAAACAGCAAGAGCCCGACCCTGGCACGGTTTATCTACGCGCTGGGCATTCCCGATGTGGGCGAGGAAACCGCCAAGGTGCTGGCGCGCTCCCTGGCCTCCCTGGAGCGGGTACAGAAAGCCTTGCCGGAAGTGCTGACTTACCTGCCGGATGTGGGCCTGGAAGTGGCGCATGAGATTCACAGTTTTTTCGAAGACAGCCACAACCAGGACGTCATCGGCGCGCTGTTGTCCCCGGATGAATGCGCGCTGCAATTGCAGGATCAGGGCGAGTTGAGCGCGGAGTTCGCCGCCAGTACCACCCTGGGCGGCCTGCTCGACAAGCTGCACGTGCCCAGCGTCGGCCCGGGTGCTGCGCAGAAACTGGCGGACAAGTTCATCACCCTGGAAGGCGTGATCAAGGCCGACTGGCTGGATATGCGCCAGGCGTTGCCCGAGAAACAGGCCAAGGCCGTGCGCGATTTCTTCGATAACCCGGACAACGCCAACCACGCCCTGGCCATCGAGCAACAGCTCAAGGACTTCGGCATGCACTGGCAGAGCGAGAAAAAGGTGGTCGAAGGCTTGCCGGAAGCCGGGCACACCTGGGTGCTCACCGGCTCCCTGGAGCTGATGAGCCGCGACGTGGCCAAGGACAAGCTGGAAAGCCTCGGCGCCAAGGTGGCCGGCTCTGTGTCGGCGAAGACCCACTGCGTGGTCGCCGGCCCGGGTGCCGGTTCCAAGCTGGCCAAGGCCAGCGAGCTGGGCCTGAAAGTGCTGGATGAAGAAGCATTCGTCGCCTTCCTCGCCAAACACAACATTTCCGTCTGATTGGGACTTTGTGGTGAGCGGGCTTGCCCCGCGCCGGGCTGCGAAGCAGCCCCAAACCCAGGCGCCGCGATCCTCCTGAAACATTGCAGCGCCCTTGTTGGGGCGGCTTCGCCACCCAGCGCGGGCAAGCCCGCTCACCACACGCGTACGGAACGATTTCGAAGGGAAATTGATCTAGTCTCTGTCTTCCAGGGAGAGATCGCCATGTTCCGCTACTTCGAGCAGCTCAGTTCGCGCATCGCCGCCCCGTTCACGGCAGGCCGCAACAGTAAGGTGTGGCAGTGCCGCTGCGGGCAATCCCTGTTCTTTCGCAACAGCCAATGCCTGGCGTGCCAGGCGCTGCTGGGTTATCAGCCCCAGCAAGCCCGGCTGGCGTCCCTGCAACCGGGCCCGGTGGAAGGCACCTGGCTGCAAGACGATAACCATGAAGCCGGGGCGTTTCGCCGCTGCGCCAACCTGGACACCCCGGCGGCCTGCAACTGGCTGATCCCGGCCCACAGCACCGCCACGCTGTGCGTGGCGTGTAGCCTGAACCGCACCATCCCCGATCTATCCATCCCGGAAAACCACGAACGCTGGCGCAAAGTGGAGACCGCCAAGCGCCGCCTGGTGGCGCAGTTGATCAGCCTCGGCCTGCCCGTGGTGCCCAAAAGCGTCGACGAGGACACCGGCCTGGCTTTCGACTTCGTCGGTATCGACCTGGAAGGCAACGTGCCCATGACCGGCCATGCCAACGGCCTGATCACCCTGGATATCAAGGAAGCCGACGACGCTCACCGGGAAAAGGTCCGGGTCCAGATGCGCGAGCCCTACCGCACCTTGCTCGGGCATTTCCGACATGAGGTCGGCCATTACTATTGGGATCGGCTGATCGCCACGACTCAATGGATCGAACCCTTCAGACACCTGTTCGGCGACGAACGCGCCAGTTATGCCGACGCCCTCGACCAGCACTACCAGAACGGCCCACGCCCGGACTGGCAACAAACCTGCGTCAGTGCCTACGCCACCATGCACCCCTGGGAAGACTGGGCCGAAACCTGGGCCCACTACCTGCACATGATGGACGCTGTCGACACCGCGCTTGGCTTCGGCATGAGCGCCCGCGAGATGGACCTGGATTACCAGCCGTTCCCCCTCACCAGCCTCTACGACCCGACACACCCTGGCGGGCCGGCGTTCCTGTCATTCGTCAACGCCTGGATCGAGCTGGCCGGCATGCTCAACGAACTGTCCCGCAGCATGGGCCAGCCGGATTTCTACCCCTTTGTCCTGCCGCCTGCGGTCATCGCCAAGCTGCACTTCATTCACTTGGTGATCCAGGAAGAGGGTGGCCGGGCGGATGAGGTGGTACAGGCTCAATAATTCGCTGGATGTGCGAGCGGGCTCGCCGCGATGGCCTCCCGATGGTCGCTCAGATGCACCGAGTCACCCGCATCGCGGGCAAGCCCGGCTCCCACAGGGTGTTAGGGTGCGCTCGGGGGCACCGACAAGTGCTTGAGCCTCTTCATATTTTTAAACCGACATCAGCGGTTGTAACTTCCTATGAGATCGGTACAATGGCCCCGCTTGCCGAGAGGCAAGTGTCGTTATGGTGACCCCATCGGTCCCCCCGCAACGATTACCCGTGAACCTGGTCAGAGCCGGAAGGCAGCAGCCACAGCGGGAACATTGTGTGCCGGGGTGTGGCTGGTGGGGTTGCCTCCATAGCGCTCCTTCTTGCAGTATCTCCTTCGCGTCACACTCCAAAGAACTTCCAACCAGTCCACGCAATGTTCTGCTGCGCGGTGCATGACGGCTGTTTCACAACGCCTGTCGTGTCTTCCCCAAGCCATGAGGATGTATGCACTCGGAACACTTTGACTTATCCAGCCCCGTCTTCCTGCCTGTCACCTTTGAAACCGCCAAAGGTGTGTTGGACGCGGCCGACGCGAAATCCCTTCTCTCTCTCTCCGATCCGGAGCTGGCGGCGGTTCTGGTTATTCAGAACCTGGCGCAAGTGGCTGAAAAGGACCTCACCGCCGGCGCGGCGGAGAAGGTGCTGGCCAGGCTGATGGGGTGGGCTGTCGATAACCGGCAGGCAGGGGGTGACGGCTTGCAGTCGGAGGCGCAGCGTCTGTTCGACCCGCGCAAGTTGTACTTCGGCCTGGAAAACGTCAAAAAGCTGAAGCTGCGTTTTCTCCTTGAGGATGAGGTCCGGGCGCAAGGTTATTTGTTACCCGATGGCAAATGGGACTTTGACTACAAGCTGCGCCACCTTCAGGGCAATAATCCGTTTCGCCAGCAGATGGTCACGCCCCGGCATCGCGAGCGCTGGCTGAGTGCCGAGCAGGACAAGCTGGTCAGGACCTTTCGTGCCAATCTGGATGAGGACTTGCACGTGCAGGGCTATGCCGGGATCGGCAAAAGCCATCTGATCGGTGCCTTGGTGGAGTGTCTGCGGCCCGGTGTCACGCTGGTGCTGGCGCGCACCGGCGGCAAGCTGGCAACGCTGTGCGCACGCACGGGGCTCTCTCCCGAAGGGCGTTCGGTGCTGACTTTCGCCGCGTTTGCCAGGGGCCTGTTGTACGGTCCAAGGCCTCAACCGCAGGCTTCAGGTACTCGCCTGCCAGGCAAGCGGGCGGTGGCGCAGGAACTGAATATCCTCGGTTTTCGCGGGCACGACGCCCAGGCTACGCTGGACCTGTGCCTCAAAGTGCTTGAAGGCTATTGCCATTCCGCCAGCCACACGTTGACGGCCCGCCACCTGCCGTACTTCCAGCTCGCGCTGTCCAACGTCGAGTCCCGGGTGCTGCTGGAGTATTCGGCCCGTCTGTGGACGTACCTGGAGGCGAACCCGGCATGGGGTCGGCAGACCGGCTTCGAGACGCTGCTGATGATCAAGCGGGCCAGTCTGGCCGGTGGCGTGGTGCCGCCTCGGTATACCCACGTGCTGATCGACGAAAGCCAGGACATCCCGCCGTCGCTGTTGCAGATCATCGAGCGTGGCCGGCAGGCGCTGATCACACTGGGAGACGAGTACCAGCGGGCCAGTGGCACCCTGGCCAAGCGAACGCGCGAAGTGCGCCAGAGCAACGTCACGTTCTCGGTGCGCTCGGGTCGAAATATCGAGCGGCTGGTCAACCCGTTGATCAGCCTTCACACCGAGAAGAGCAAGGAGCTGTTCGAAGGCGCTCGCGACGCGGACGTGGGCATCGAGTTGTACCCGGAAGGTTTCGTGCCGCCCGAGGGCTGTGTGGTGTTGACCGCTTCCCATTGGGACACGATGAAGTGGGCCGTCCAGTTGCAGGATGCCCATTGTGCGTTCAGCTTCGTGGACAAGGCGGCGCAGGACGATCTCACGCTGTTCATGATGACCGCCATCGCGTTGTTCAAGCCGGACTTCTACAGCGATGACTACACCGAGAAGGGCCCCCATCCGTACTTCAGCGACATGGCGGACTGGCGTCAGGTGCGTGATGCAGCCCAGTTCGATGCGTCGTTTGCCTGGATCGACGCCAAGCTGGAAGAAGGCTTCTACGTGTCCGACGTCACCCGCTTGAACAGGCCGAATGGCCGCCCCGGTCAGCGCTGCATGCTGATGCTGGCGCAGGAAGCCGGAGGGCTGGAATTCGATCGGGTCCTGCTGACCCCCGAACTGCTGACCAACACGAAGTTCAAGGATGCGTATGAGTTCGACCAGCGCATTTGTGCGGTCTACATCGCGGTGTCCCGTGCCAGGCTCCAGCTGTATCTGCCCTATGACGTGGTCGACTGGATCGATTACCACAAGTATCAGAAATTCCGTGAGTCACACGGTTATTGATTGAGCCGGGATTAAAGGCCTGGAAAACCCACGAGCTTTTCACAACTTTCAATCCCGTCGCTTTACAACCCAAAACTGCCTTGTTAGTTTGCGCCAGCCACTTGTTTCAGAGTATGACAAGGGCGCGGACTTGATATTGAAGTGCTATCACTTCTTTAACTAACAAGGATGTCTGTCATGAAAAGCCTGCAAGGGTTGCCCCGTCTTATCAGTGCTTCGGTAGGCGCTCCGGGCAAAGCCCGCAACTTGCCCGCCGATGTGCAGTGCATCCAGTACCTGTTCAATTTGATCATTCCCAAACTGGGTTTTCCGTTGGCCGAAAACGGCAAGTGCGACGGCCAGCTGGTGCAGTGCATCAGCCAGTATCAGTTCCGCCATCTCAAATATGCCCACCCCGACGGCGTGATCGACCCCACGGGCCGCACCTTCAACAGCTTGATCGAAGAAGCGGTGAAGGTGCCGGTGAAAGCGTTTCCGACGATGCGCATTCCGAGCTTTCTCAACGTATTCGGCAATAACAACGGCGACGCCGTACAGGCCACGGTCAATGTGTACCTGGACCGCATGCGCGCAATGATCGAAGCCGAGCGGCGCAACCGGCAATTGATGCTCCAGGCCACGTGCGACGGGGGCATGACCCTCAGCGAGACGGACTTCCAGAACGCCGCCACACAATTGGGCAACGGTATTTCCGTGAACATCATCAAGGCCTTCGCCACCGTGGAGTCCGGCGGACGTTCGGGATTCGGGCCGGCCAAGTTGCCGGTGATCGCCTTCGAAGGGCATCTGTTTCGCAAGTACACCAAGCACATCTACGACCAGGCTCACCCGCTGTTGTCCTATCCCTACAAGAAGAAGGCCGGGCCGCAGTGGCAGACCAATAACAAGGACCAGACCAAGGCTTGGGAAACCATGGCTACCGCGTTTGGCCTGGACCAGGAGGCCGCGTTGATGTCGGCTTCGTGGGGCATGTTTCAGATCATGGGTTTCAACTATGCCTCGTGCGGTTACAAGACCGTATTTGAATTCGCGGCGGCATTAAAGGTGAATGCCGGCAACCAACTAAAGGCGTTTCTCGGTTTTTGCAGCAAGAGCCCGGCCTTGATGAAGGCCATGAAAGCCAAGGATTTTACCGGCATGGCCTTGAACTATAACGGCGAGGACTACGGCAACTACGACGTCCTGATGAAAAAAGCCTATGACAAACTGGAAGGGAAACATTAAATGACCCGTTTTCTCGCGATTGGTGTGCTGTCGTTGTGTGCCGTGGTACCTGCCTTCGCAGGCACTGCTTCGTTGCACTCGGGCAAGTACGAAGGGTTGATGCTGGCGGTCACGCCGGACCATCAGGTGGAGGGCTTCTACACCGAAGCCATGGGCGAGGGCGTGAGCCGCAGTTGTTCGTTCTACCTGCAAGGCAAGCCCGGCGCGCTGACCACCTGGCGCAAAGACGTCTTTCCCGGCAGCGTGGCCGCCTCGTCCGATGGCGTGACCCTGACCGTGGAACAGGGCCGTCAGCATCCCGGTTGCCTCAATGTGCTGATGCCCGAAATCGCCACCGGCCTGGAGCTGAGCCAGACCGCCAACAAGAACTGGATCGGCCTGGTCACGGTTGCCGCCGACAAGGCCTACCTGCTGAAAAACCCGGGTACCAACACTGCCAAGCGTCCGTACATCGTCAAGAATGATGTGGTCGGCGTGCTGGCCTACAAGGACGGCTGGGCCCAGGTCGAGTTCATCAACGCCGATGACCGTTCGTTCACTGGCTGGATCAAGCAGGACCAGTACACCCGGTTGGCTGCGCCGAAGAGCTGATCAGCCGAAGGTTTCGCGCAATAGCCCGGCGAACGCATCCCGCGCCAGATGCCGCTGGGTGTCCTTGTGCCAGAACAGCAGGTTGTCCACCGCTTGCAGTTCGTCGAAGCGGTAGGACGCCAGCTGATTGGCCTGCTCATAGCGGGCCAGGATGCCTTCCGGTGCCAGCGCCACGCCAATCCCTGCACTCACACAACCGATGATCGTGCCCCAACTGGCATAGCTGGCGATGGCCGGTTTGAAGTCATGGGGCTTGACCCAGTTTTCCAGCGCCGCCCGATAAGGACACCCGGTGGGCCAGACCAGCAAGGTACGCCCGGCCAGGTCGGCGGCGCTATGGATCGGCGCGCTGGAGGCACTGGCGATCAGCACCAGGCGCTCGCTGTAGACCACGCTGTGTTCGAGCTTGGCGCGCTTGCTGCCGCAGGCCACCAGCGCCACATCCAGGCGGTGGTGTTGCAAGTCGTCGAGCAACGGGCCCCAGGCGCCGGTGACCAGTTCAAGGGTGACGTCGGGATAGCGTCGGTGGTATTCGGCCAGCAGTGGCGGCAAACGGCCGCTGGCGCTGGACTCCACGGCACCGATGCGCAGGGTGCCACGGGGAATGGCGTTGGCGTCCACGGCGCGCTTGGACTCGTCCACCAGCGCCAGGATGCGCTCACAGTAATCCAGGAAAATCTCCCCCGCGGCGCTGATCGCCAGTCCGCGACCGGCGCGGATAAACAGCGGCGTGCCCAATTCGCTTTCCAACTGCTTGATGCGCGTAGTGATGTTGGATGGCACGCAATGCAAGAGCTGGGCGGCCTGGGCCACGCTGCCGGTTTGCGCCACGGCTCTCACCATTTTCAGTTGGGCCAGTTCCATTGCTCAGTTCCAGTGATTTCAGAAGTCAGAAACGGTTAATTGTCCTGCGCCTTGCCTGGGCCAAGACTGACGGCATTCCTTCCTGTTTCTGGACGCTGCCGATGAATTCCCCGTCACCCCTGAAGCTTACGCTAGTCATCGCCAGCGTCATCCTTTGCTGGGCTTATTCGCCGATCGGTGTGCACATGGGCCTGCACAGCTACAGCCCTGGCCAACTGGCGCTGCTGCGGTTTCTGATCGCGTCGGTATTCATGGGCGGGGTGGCGCTGGTGGCGGGTATCGGTCGGCCACGCTTGCGCGATCTGCCTTGGTTGCTGGTGTTGGGCTTCTTCGGCGTGTTCCTGCACCACACCAGCCTCAACTATGGGCAGCAATGGGTGACAGCGGCGGCGTCCAGCGTGTTGGCGCAGTCGGCGCCGCTGTTCAGTGTGCTGATTGCGTTTTTTGTATTGAAGGAGCGGGTCAGCGCCTGGCGCTGGAGTTGTTTGCTGCTGGGGTTGTTCGGCGTGCTGGTGGTGATCTGGGGGGACCATGGCATGGGCGACATCGATCCGCGCGGCTTGCTGATTCTGCTGGCGGCGCTGTCGTGGAGCCTGTACTTCGCCATTCAGAAACACTACGCCCATCGCTACAGCCCGCTGACCATGGCGTGCTACATGGTGTGGGTGGGCACGCTGATGCTCTGCGTGAACCTGCCGGGCCTGCCCGCCGCCGTGGTGCACGCACCGTTGGCGGAAAACCTGGCGGTGCTGGTGCTCGGCATATTTCCCAGTGCGCTGGCGTACCTGGCCTGGGGCTATGTGCTCAAGCATGTCGAGGTCAGCCGCGCGTCGGCGGCGATGTACCTGATTCCACCGGTGGCGATGGGCATGGCCGCGACGTTGCTGGGCGAGCACATTGCCGTGCAGGTGATGCTCGGCGGCGTGATCGTGCTGGCCAGCGTCGCGGCCATCAGCCTGGAAGGGCGCTGGCGGCGGTCAGCTGTTCTCGTTCACGCAGAACGCCCGCAAGCGATGGCCGTCGAGGTCCTCGGCGACAAAGGTGTAGCCGAAGTCCAGGGCGGTCGGTGACTGGATGATCGTTGCGCCGCGCTCGACCCATTGGGCGTGCAAGGCATCGATGGCGCCCGGGTCGGGCAGGGAGAACCCCACCTCGCTGCCGCCGCCCGGGGCCTGGGCCTCGGGTTTGGCGGCGTGACGTGCCCACAGGCCAAGCTTCACGCCGTCAGCCAGGTTGAACAGGGCGAACGTGGGATCGAGGATCACCGGAGGTGTATCGAGCAGGCGGCTGTAGAAGTTGGCGCTGGTGGCCGTGCTGTCGACGTAGAGCAGAAAGTAATGAGCGAGGGTGTCCATGGGGTTTCCTTGAGAACTGATGAGTAGGCAGGTGCCAGTCTAGGGGGCGGCCTTGTCAGTTCTTGTCAGGAGTGTGTTCGCCGGTGTACAGCCGGATGATCTCGTCGATTTCTCCCGACATCTTCATGCGCAACAAGGTGCGCAGGATGTGTTGCACCGGTACGTTCGGGTCATTGCGCACGATGCAGCCCAGGCTTTGCTCGTCGATCACTGCAACCTGGTGCAGCCGTTTGGCGACCGGCATGCGCTGGTTGAAGCGTTCCAGGATCCATTCGTTGCTGACCGCGTACTTGAAGCGACCGGCCACCAGCTTGTGCAGCACCTGTTCCTCGCTGCGGGCGTCATCGCGGGTGAGCTGGCCGCTGGCGAACAGCGGGTCAAGGGTGGCGTAGCGGTAATTGAGCACCGTCCCGATCGATTGCGGCGGCAAGTGGTTCAGGTGCAAGGGCTGGGCCGGCACGCGGGCGCTCACCAACACGTTGCGTTGCACCATCAGCGGTACGCTCCAGGTGTAGTCGCCGGACAGGTTGTCGAGCCAGGCCTGGGAGACGTAGCAGCGTACGTCGATTTCACCGTGCTCCATGGCGCCGGCGATGCGCGCCCGCGCCAGCACATGGAATTCGGCCGGGTGGCCGACCTGGGTGGCCAGGCTCAGCATCAGGTCATACAAAATGCCTTGGGTGGGCCGGCCCTCCTCGAGTTGCACCATGGGCATCGCCCAGCTGTCGGAAATCGCGAAGCGCAGCGGGGCAGGCGCCGCCAGGCTGGCCGTGGTAATCATCCATAAAGCGCCCAGGACTACGCGCATAGACTCTCCGGGTTCAGGCCTTTTCGGGGCCACTCAGGAGAGCTTAGTCAGATTAGGCGAGCGTGCCGGATGCAATTTCCCCCTTGCTCCGCTAGCATTACCGGCCTCTGCTTCCCAGTTGCGACGGTTTTCGATGAGTTATCAGGTTCTTGCACGTAAATGGCGCCCGCGCTCGTTCCGCGAAATGGTCGGCCAGACCCATGTGCTCAAGGCTCTGATCAATGCCTTGGACAGCCAGCGGCTGCACCACGCCTACCTGTTCACCGGTACGCGGGGGGTGGGCAAGACCACCATTGCGCGCATCATCGCCAAGTGCCTTAACTGTGAAACCGGCATCACCTCCACGCCCTGCGGCACCTGCTCGGTATGCCGGGAAATCGACGAAGGGCGTTTCGTCGACCTGATCGAGATCGACGCCGCGAGCCGTACCAAGGTCGAAGACACCCGCGAGCTGCTGGACAACGTGCAGTACGCGCCGAGCCGTGGCCGCTTCAAGGTCTACCTGATCGACGAAGTGCACATGCTGTCCAGCCACTCGTTCAACGCCCTGTTGAAAACCCTGGAAGAGCCGCCGCCCTACGTCAAATTCATCCTCGCCACCACCGACCCGCAGAAACTTCCTGCAACGATTTTGTCGCGGTGCCTGCAGTTCTCCCTGAAGAACATGACCCCCGAGCGGGTGGTCGAGCATTTGACCCACGTGCTGGGTGTCGAGAACGTGCCGTTCGAAGACGACGCATTGTGGTTGCTGGGCCGCGCCGCCGACGGTTCGATGCGCGATGCCATGAGCCTTACCGACCAGGCCATCGCCTTTGGTGAAGGCAAGGTCATGGCCAGCGACGTGCGTGCCATGCTCGGCACCCTGGACCATGGCCAGGTGTTCGACGTGCTGCACGCGCTGCTCGACGGCGATGCCAAGGCGCTGCTTGAGGCCGTGCGCCACCTGTCGGAGCAGGGCCCGGACTGGAACGGCGTGTTGTCCGAGATTCTCAATGTGCTGCACCGCGTGGCCATTGCCCAGGCCCTGCCCGACGGTGTCGACAACGGCCATGGCGACCGCGACCGCGTATTGGCCCTGGCCCAGGCGCTGCCCGCCGAAGATGTGCAGTTCTACTACCAGATGGGCCTGATCGGCCGTCGGGACCTGCCCCTGGCGCCGGACCCGCGAGGCGGGTTTGAGATGGTCCTGTTGCGGATGCTCGCCTTCCGGCCTGCCGATGCGGCAGACGCGCCGAGACAGCCGCTAAAGCCAGTGGGGATCAGCCAGGCCACAGTTGATTCCGCCAAACCAGTGGCTGGCGCGGCCGTTGTCGCTCCAGTGGCTGTCGCTCCGGAGCCGGTTGCCCCCGCGCCTGCGCCCGTGGTGGCCGCGCCGGTAGTCGAGCCGGAACCTTTGCCAGAGCCAGAGCCGGCTCCGGTGGTCGATTTGCCCTGGAACGACCCGGTCGACGCCGAAGTCGAGCAGCAACCCGCTGTGGAGCCGGTGCTGGAAACCACTGGCGAGCAGCCCGAACTGACGCCCATGCCCACGCCGACCCCGGACAGCGTGGTGCCGGATGCACCCGAGTGGGTCAGCGCGCCGGTTCCCGAGCCGACCGTCGCCCAGGTGGAGGCTGCCATTCCCGGCATCGACCTCGACGACGAGCCGCCGCTGGACGAAGACTACATCGAGCCGGACATGGATTCGGCCTACAGCTACCTGGATGACATGGCCAGCGAGCACACCGCCGAGCCGGCTCCGGAGCCCGAGGCGGAACCGGCTGCCGCCCCGGCTACCGGCCTGGCCTTGCAATGGCTGGAGCTGTTCCCGAAATTGCCGATTTCCGGCATGACCGGCAGCATCGCGGCCAACTGCACACTCATTTCCATCGACGGCGACCACTGGCTGTTGCACCTGGACCCGGCCCACAGCGCCCTGTTCAACGCCACCCAGCAACGCCGTCTGAATGATGCACTGAACCAGTACCATGAGCGCACGCTGACCATCGCCATCGAGCTGATCAAGCCCGAGCAGGAAACCCCGGCCCAGGCCGCGACCCGCCGGCGCCTCAACCGTCAGCGCGAGGCCGAGGAGTCGATCCACGGTGATCCGCTCATCCAGCAAATGATGCAACAGTTCGGTGCGGTCGTCCGTCACGATACTATTGAACCTGTCGAAGCCCCGGTGCCCCAGGCGTCCTGACACCGGGCTACTTACTTGATCCACGTACTTTGAGGTGATTCCCATGATGAAAGGTGGCATGGCCGGCCTGATGAAGCAGGCGCAGCAGATGCAGGAAAAGATGGCCAAGATGCAGGAAGAACTGGCCAACGCCGAAGTCACCGGTAAAGCCGGCGGCGATATGGTCAGCGTGGTGATGACCGGTCGCCACGACATCAAGCGCGTGAGCATCGACCCAAGCGTGCTGCCGGGTGTCGGCGAAGACGATCTGGAAATGCTCGAAGCCTTGTTCGCTGCGGCCGTCAACGACGCTGTGCGCAAGATCGAAGCCAACAGCCAGGACAAAATGTCCGGCGTGACCGCCGGCATGCAACTGCCGCCGGGCATGAAGCTGCCGTTCTGATCGGCGAGCGTTAGCTAGACTCCAATGCCAGGCCCCGTGCCTGGCATTTTTTTTGGGTTATTCAGTTGCACCTCGGTGTGCATCGTTCCCATGCTCTGCGAGGGAATGCCGGCCTGGACGCTTCGCGTCCAATCTGAACCCTGACCCAGCCAGCACGGTCTGCACCCTATACCGATGGATTCGATAAAAGGAGCCTCTGATGCCTCAAGAACTGACCCTCAACCAGCGCATCGTTCTGGTTTCACGCCCCCAGGGCGCGCCGACCCCGGAAAACTTCCGCCTGGAGCGCGTCACCCTGCCGGAGCTGGCGGACGGCCAGGTGCTGCTCAAGACCCTCTACCTGTCCCTCGACCCCTACATGCGCGGGCGCATGAGCGATGCGCCGTCCTACGCAGCGCCGGTGGAAATCGATGAGGTGATGACCGGTGGCGCTGTCAGCCGAATCGAACAGTCGCGCAACCCCAAGTTCGAGGTGGGTGACCTGGTGGTTGGCTCTACCGGCTGGCAGAGCCACAGCATTTCCGATGGACGAAACCTGGTGCCGGTGCCGCGTGGTCTACCGAGCCCTTCCATGGCCCTGGGTGTGTTGGGCATGCCGGGCATGACCGCCTATATGGGCTTGATGGACATCGGTCAGCCCAAAGCGGGGGAAACCCTGGTGGTGGCTGCTGCTTCCGGCGCGGTGGGGTCGGTGGTGGGGCAGGTGGCCAAGCTCAAGGGCCTGCGGGTGGTGGGCATCGCCGGAGGCGCTGACAAGTGCCGCTACGTGGTGGACGAGCTGGGGTTCGATGCCTGTATCGATCACAAGAGCCCAGGGTTCGCCGAGGAACTGGCGCTGGCCTGTTTCAAGGGCGTGGATATCTACTTTGAAAACGTCGGCGGCAAGGTGTTCGACGCCGTAGTGCCGCTGCTCAACGCCAAGGCGCGCATTCCCCTGTGCGGGCTGATCGCCAGCTACAACGCCCATCAGCCGCCCAGCGGCCCGGATCGGCTGCCGGCGTTGCAACGCACACTGTTGACCAAGCGTGTGCGCATCCAGGGCTTTATCGTGTTCGACGACTATGGTGACCGCCAGCCCGAATTCCTCAGTGCCATGGCGCCCTGGGTACGGGACGGCAAGATCAAGTTCCGCGAAGACGTGGTCGACGGTCTTGAGCAAGCGCCCGAAGCCTTTATCGGTTTGCTGGAGGGGCGCAACTTCGGCAAGTTGGTGGTGCGCATTTGACGCTCATCCGGGGCGCGGGTATAAACCGCGTCTCGTTGTTTTGTCGGACCCTTGCCCATGAGCTTCAGCCCCCTGATTCGCCAACTGATCGACGCCCTGCGTATTTTGCCGGGCGTGGGCCAGAAAACCGCCCAGCGTATGGCGCTGCAACTGCTGGAGCGTGACCGCAGTGGCGGTGCCCGGTTGGCCCAGGCCCTGAGCCAGGCCATGGAGGGCGTGGGCCACTGCCGGCAGTGCCGCACCCTCACCGAAGAAGAACTCTGCCCGCAATGCGCCGACCCACGCCGCGACGACACGCTGCTGTGCGTGGTGGAGGGGCCGATGGACGTGTATGCGGTGGAACAGACCGGCTATCGCGGTCGCTATTTTGTGCTCAAGGGGCATTTGTCGCCGCTGGACGGCCTGGGCCCCGAGGCCATCGGCATTCCGCAATTGGTGGCGCGTATCGAAGAACAGGGCACCTTCACCGAGGTGATCCTGGCCACCAACCCCACGGTGGAAGGTGAGGCGACCGCGCATTACATCGCCCAGTTGCTCACCAACAAAGGCTTGATCACTTCGCGCATCGCCCACGGCGTGCCGTTGGGAGGCGAGTTGGAACTGGTGGATGGCGGGACGCTGGCGCATTCCTTCGCAGGCCGCAAGCCCATCGCGCTCTAGAGCGCGGCACAAATCAAAACGTGGGAGCTGGCTTGCCTGCGATAGCATCACCGAGACTGTTTCTGATAAACCTCGGTGTCTGTATCGCAGGCAAGCCAGCTCCCACATCTGTTTTGTACAGTAAGTGAGATTGGCATCAGGCTTGATAACCAAGCAAGCGCTTGGTAATTTCGCTCCACCTCTCCGTGGAGCTTGCCGATGTCTGCCTTTCAGGACTACTTCGACCCCAGCCACCAATTGGTCCGCGACAGCGTGCGCCGTTTTGTCGAGCGCGAGATGTTGCCGGGCATCGAGCAGTGGGAAGAGGCGCAAGGCTTTCCCCGTGAGCTGTACCTCAAGGCCGGTGCGGCGGGGATCCTGGGTATTGGTTATCCCGAAGCGCTGGGCGGCAGCCACGAGGGCGATCTGTTCGCCAAGGTAGCGGCCAGCGAAGAGCTGATGCGCTGCGGCTCGGGCGGGGTGGTGGCCGGTTTGGGGTCGCTGGATATCAGCTTGCCCCCGGTCGTCAAATGGGCCCGGCCCGAAGTGCGTGAGCGAGTGGCGCCCCAGGTGCTGGCCGGAGAGAAAATCATCGCCCTGGCCGTGACCGAACCGGGCGGCGGTTCCGATGTGGCCAGCTTGCAAACCCGTGCCGTTCGTGACGGCGATCATTACCGCGTCAGCGGCAGCAAAACCTTCATTACCAGCGGTGTCCGTGCCGACTATTACACCGTGGCGGTCCGCACGGGCGGGCCTGGTTTCGCGGGAATCAGCCTGTTGTTGATCGAAAAAGACACGCCCGGTTTCACCGTCGGCCAGCCCCTGAAAAAAATGGGCTGGTGGGCGTCGGATACCGCCGAGCTGTTCTTCGACGACTGCCGGGTGCCTGTGGGCAATCTCATCGGCACCGAAAACATGGGCTTTGCCTGCATCATGGGCAATTTCCAGAGCGAGCGTCTGGCCCTGGCGCTGATGGCCAACATGACCGCGCAGATGGCCCTTGAGCAAAGCCTCCAATGGGCCGCCCAGCGCGAAGCGTTCGGCAAGCCCATCGGCAAGTTCCAGGTACTCAAGCATCGCCTGGCCGAGATGGCCACTGCCGTGGAAGTCTCCCGGGAATTTACCTACCGGCAGGCGGCAAAAATGGCCACTGGCATCAGCGTGATCAAGGAGATTTCCATGGCCAAGAACCTCGCCACCGACACCGCCGACCGCGTCACCCATGATGCTGTGCAGATCTTCGGCGGCCAGGGCTACATGCGCGGCAACCTGGTGGAGCGGCTGTACCGTGACAATCGCATTCTGTCCATTGGGGGTGGGACGCGCGAGGTGATGAATGAAATCATCGCCAAGCAGATGGGGCTTTGATCTTGTGTTGTTCTTGAGAGCTTTATCGCAGGCAAGCCAGCTCCCACAGAGGATCGCATTTCAAAAGTGGGAGCTGGCTTGCCTGCGATGAGGCCGGCTCATGCAAACGTTACTTTTCAGTCAGCCCGAATTGCGTCAGGCAAAACGTCGGGATCCCCATGTCTTCCAGGCGCTGCGAGCCGCCAAGCTCCGGCAGGTCGATGATCGCCGCCGCTTCGAAGATCTTCGCCCCCATGCGCCGCACCAGGTTGGCCGCCGCAATCAAGGTGCCGCCAGTGGCGATCAGGTCATCGAACATCAGCACCGAGTCGCCTTCGCACAGGCTGTCGGCGTGCACTTCCAGAAAGGCCTCGCCGTACTCGGTCTGGTAACCCTCGGCCAGCACATCCGCGGGCAGCTTGCCTTGCTTGCGGAACAGGATCAGCGGTTTGTTCAGTTGGTAGGCGATGATCGAACCGATCAGGAAGCCCCGCGCATCCATCGCGCCGATGTGGCTGAAGTCGGCTTCGACGTAGCGCTGGGCAAAGCTGTCGGCCACCAGGCGCAGGGCGCGGGGCGATTGGAACAGGGGCGTGATGTCACGAAAGATCACCCCAGGCTTGGGGAAGTCGATGACGGGGCGGATCAGGGATTTGATGTCGAACGAGTCGAAGGTCATCGTCGAAGAGTCCTGGGGCTGGAAACGGACTCGAAGTATACCTGCGGCCTCGTCGGTTGGCGCGGCCGCAGGTGTCTGGATCAGCCGTCGAGCGACCCGCCGGCCAGCGCGCACAACTGGATCGGGTCGAGGATATGCACTTCCTTGCCTTCGGCGGCGATCAGCTCGTTTTGCTGAAAACGGGTGAACACGCGGGATACGGTTTCCACCGCCAGACCCAGGTAATTGCCGATTTCATTGCGCGACATGCTCAGACGGAACTGGTTGGCCGAGAACCCCCGGGCACGGAAGCGCGCCGACAGGTTGACCAGGAAAGTGGCGATTCGCTCGTCGGCGGTTTTCTTCGACAACAGCAACATCATTTGCTGATCGTCGCGAATCTCGCGGCTCATCACCCGCATCAGTTGGCGACGCAATTGCGGCAATTGCAGGGCCAGCTCATCCAGGCGCTCAAAGGGAATTTCGCACACCGACGTGGTTTCCAGGGCCTGGGCCGACACCGGGTGACTCTCGGTGTCCATGCCCGACAAGCCCACCAGTTCGCTGGGCAGGTGGAAACCGGTGATCTGCTCTTCGCCGCCATCGCTCAGGCTGAAGGTCTTCAACGCGCCGGAACGGACTGCATAGACGGAGTCGAATGGGTCGCCCTGGCGAAACAGGAACTCGCCCTTTTTCAGCGGGCGACCGCGTTTGACGATCTCGTCCAGTGCATCCATGTCCTCCAGATTCAGCGAAAGTGGCAGGCAGAGGGGGGCCAGACTGCAATCCTTGCAGTGAGCCTGGCTGTGAGCGCGCAGTTTGACTGGCTCGGACATCTCTTAAATCCTTGTGGGAAAACACACATAAGACGTAAGGGTAACGCACCGGGCCCCCATGAGGCCAGCGTGTACAAAAAACCGGCAACGGTATAAAGGTTTTTGTATCAGGGTCGATACAGGTCTACATCTCAACTATCCAGGGCCCGGATCATGGTTTCCATCAGTGGTGTCAACCCCGCAAATGTTCAAATTCCAACGGTGCCGGAGCCCAGAAAGGATGCTGTGGGAGAAGACACCAGTAATCCATTGGCGCCTCAGGGCGATCCCAAGACCACTGCGGGTGTGGCCGTCACCATCTCCAGCGCGGGTTTTCAGGCCGTCAAGAATGATCGCAACAAAGACATTGATGACAGCAACCTCAAGGACAACGTCAAGCAACTGCTGAAAATGATCCGCGAGTTGAAAAAGCAGATCGCCGACAAGATGGCCGAGATCGCGGCGGCCATGGCCGATACCTCCCTGACGCCGGAGCAGCGCCAGGCCCGCGTGGGTAACTTGCAGTCAGCCTTGTCGACCTTGCAGGGCAGCCTGACCATGGCCCAGATGCAACTGGGCAAGGCCATGAAGGACGAGTCGCCCGAAGCGCAACTGCAAGCGATGAGCCTGGCGTCGAAATAACGCCGGTTCAGATCACCCGCGAGAAACGCTGCCGGTTCTGGTGCTCCAGGTAGGCATCGAACACCATGCACACCGACCGTACCAGCAGCCGCCCGGCGGGTAATACCTGAATGCCGCGGGCGTCGAGTTCGATCAGGCCGTCCGCGGCCATGGCCTCCAGCTGTGGCCAGACCTCGTCGAAATACCCGCGAAAATCCACGTTGAAGGCCTGTTCGATCCCCTCGAATGCCAGGCTGAAATTGCAGATCAACTGCTGAATCACTGCCCGTCGCAAGCGGTCATCCCCGGTGCACAAAAGGCCACGGCTGGTGGCCAGTTGCGCGCTGGCCAGGGTGTTCTGGTAACCATTGAGGTCGCTGCTGTTCTGGCAATACAAATCGCCGATCTGGCTGATGGCTGACACGCCAAGACCGATCAGGTCGCAATGGCCGTGGGTGGTGTAGCCCTGAAAGTTGCGTTGCAGGGTGCCTTCTTCCTGGGCGATGGCCAGTTCGTCGTCCGGCAGGGCGAAGTGGTCCATGCCGATGTAGCGATAACCGGCCTGGGTCAGTTGTTCGATGGTGGTTTGCAGCATCAGCAGTTTGGCCGCCGGCGAGGGCAGGTCGTCGCTGTGGATGCGCCGCTGGGGCATGAAACGCTCCGGCAGGTGCGCGTAGTTGAACACCGACAGGCGGTCCGGTTGCAGGCGGATCACTTCCTCCACGGTGCGAGCGAAGTTCAGCGGTGTCTGCTTGGGCAGGCCGTAGATCAGGTCGATATTGATCGAGCGAAATTGCAGGGTACGGGCCGCATCGATGACTGCGCGGGTTTCCTCCAGGCTTTGCAGGCGATTGACCGCTCGCTGCACCTCGGGGTCGAGGTCTTGCAGGCCGATGCTCACGCGGTTGAAGCCCAGTTCGCGCAGCAGGCCCATGGTGGCCCAGTCGGCTTCGCGCGGGTCGATTTCGATGCCGTAGTCACCGCCGTCTTCATCCAGCAAGTGAAAATGCCGACGCAGGCAACCCATGAGCTGGCGCAATTCGTCATGGCTGAGAAAAGTCGGGGTGCCGCCGCCGAAGTGCAGCTGTTCAACCTTCTGTTTGGGGTCGAGGTGGCAGGCCAGCAGCTGGATTTCCTGCTCCACACGTTGAAGGTAGGCCTGGGCGCGGCCACGGTCCTTGGTGATCACCTTGTTGCAAGCGCAGTAGTAGCAAATGTTCGCGCAGAACGGCACATGCACATACAGCGACAAGGGCCGCGCGGCTTTGCGACTGTCGCGCAAGGCATGGAGCAGGTCGAAGGTGCCGACCTGGCTGTCGAATTGCACGGCAGTGGGGTAGGACGTGTAGCGCGGTCCCGCCAGGTCGTAGCGGTGAATCAGGTCAGTGTCCCAACGAATGGCGTCGAGCATGCGGGTAGTCCCCCGAAAAGGCTAGTGGGCCGAGTCTAGGGGCGTGGCGCCAGGGGCATCTTGATTTGCATCAACGGGGAGCGGCGCTATGCCACAGGGTGTTTCAATGCCCCATCAGCCAGTGCTGGTGGGGGCCTGGCAAGGTCCAGATACCGAACAGGATCACCAGCACGCCACCGGCCATGCGTATGCTGCGCTTGCGCAGCAACGCAGTCACACGTTCGGCGGCCAGGCCGGTGGCCAGCAGCACCGGCCAGGTGCCCAGGCCGAACGCCAGCATCAGCAATGCGCTGTCCAGCGCGTTGCCCTGGCTGGCGGCCCACAGCAATGTGCTGTAGACCAATCCGCACGGCAACCAGCCCCACAACGCGCCCAACAGCAAGGCGCGGGGCAGGCTGGACACCGGCAGCAAACGATTGGCGATCGGTTGCAGGTACCGCCACAGGCCGCGTCCCAGGCTTTCGATGCGGGTGAGGCCGCTCCACCAGCCCGCCAGGTACAGGCCCATGCTGATCAGCAGCAACCCGGCCAGCACGCGCATGAACATCGCCGCCGGGCTGTTCGCGACGGCCCAGCCGGCCAGGCCGATCAACAGGCCGGCAGCGGCGTAGCTGAGGATACGTCCCAGGTTGTAGGCCAGCAGCAGTTGAAACCTGCGACTGCGTTGCTCCTTGGGGATCGCCAGGGTCAGCGCGCCCATCAGCCCGCCGCACATGCCCAGGCAATGGCCGCCGCCCAACAGGCCGAGGATCAGGGCCGAGACCAGCAGAGGCAGCAGCTCAAGCATGGGGTGGATCTTTGGGCGGTTGCTCGGATGGGTTGGCTTCTTCGATGCCGGCCAGGTGGTTGGGGTCCTGGTCGTCGAACAACACGCTGTGGGCCGGACCGTCGAGGTCGTCGTATTGGCCGCTGTCCACCGCCCAGAAAAAGATGTAGATGGCCACGCCCACCAACAACAGCGCTGCCGGAATCATCACGTATAAAGCTGGCATCGGTACTCCAGGGCTCAGGCCGGCAGCGGGCGGGTGAGTGTGGGGGCGCTGGCGCCCTGCGAACCCGGCAGGCGAGTCAGGCGCAAGGCGTTGAGCACCACGGTCAACGAGCTGATGGACATGCCCACCGCCGCCCAGACCGGGGTGATCCAGCCGAGGGCGGCAAACGGCAGCATAAGGCCATTGTACAACCCCGCCCACAGCAGGTTTTCAAGGATTATCCGGCGGGTGCGTTGCGCCAGGCCAAAAGCGTGCACCAGAGCATCCAGGCGGTTGGACAGCAGCACCGCGTCGGCGCTGGTTTTGGCCAGGTCCGTGGCCGAGCCCATGGCCACGCTGATATCGGCGGCGGCAAGCACCGGCACATCGTTGACCCCGTCACCGAGCATCAGCACGGTGCGGCCCTGCTGGTGAAGCTGTTGCAGCACCTGCAGCTTGTCGTCGGGGCGCAGGCCGCCGTGGGCTTCGTCGATGCCCAATTCGGTGGCGACACTGGCAACCATCGGCGAACTGTCCCCGGACAGCAGCAGCGTGCGCCAACCCCGTGCCTTGCAGGCGTCCAACAGGGCGGGGGCGTCGCTGCGCAGGCGGTCATCCAATACGAACCAGGCCAGGGCACCCTCGCGGTCGCCCAGCAACAACCACTGTCCGGCTTCATCCGGTGCGGCGGGGACCGGGCAACCACTCAACCCACAGACAAAACCGGGTTGGCCGATACGCAGGATGCGCTCGCCGACACGGCCTTCAAGGCCCAGCCCCGGCGAACTGGTGACTTCATCGGCGGCCAGTGGCGCACGGCCAAAAGCGCGGGCAATCGGGTGTTCGGAACGGTTCTCCAGGGCCGCGGCGAGGCTCAGGCACTCATCGCGGTTCAGCGTGCCCAGGGGATGGATGATACGCAGCGCCAGGCGCCCTTCGGTGAGCGTGCCGGTCTTGTCGAAGATCACCGTGTCGATCTGGTTCAGGCCTTCCAGCACATGGCCACGGGTGAGCAGCAGTCCGAGTTTATGCAAAGTGCCGGTGGCGGCTGTGAGTGCCGTCGGCGTGGCGAGTGACAATGCGCAGGGGCAGGTGGCTACCAGCATCGCCAGTACAATCCAGAAGGCCCGTGATGAATCCAGCTCCCACCACACCAGGCCGATGACGGCGGCGGCGATCAGCGAACACAGCAGGAACCATTGCGCCGCCTGGTCGGCGATTTGCGCCAGGCGCGGTTTTTCGGCCTGGGCGCGTTCCAGCAAGCGCACGATGGCGGACAGGCGCGTGTCATGGCCCAGGGCGCGCACTTCGACCGTCAATGCGCCTTCGACGTTGAGGGTGCCGGCGGTGACGGCGTCGCCGATCTGGCGCGGCTGCGGCAGGTACTCGCCGGTCAGCAGGGATTCATCAATGCTCGACTGACCCTCGAGGATCATGCCATCCGCGGGCAAGACCGCCCCCGGTTGCACCAGCACCCGGTCACCCAGCGCCAATTCGTTCAACAGGATGCGTTCGCTCTGGCCGTCGTTCTTCAGGCGTAGGCACGAGGCCGGCAGCAGGTTGACCAACTGCGCCGTGGCGGCCGCCGTGCGCTCCCGGGCCCGGCGCTCCAGGTAGCGGCCGGCCAGCAGGAACAGGGCGAACATGCCCACGGCATCGAAATACAACTCGCCCACGCCCGTGATCGCGGTCCAGATGCCGGCCAGGTAAGCGCTGCCAATCGCCAGGGACACTGACACATCCATGGTCAGATGGCGTGTGCGCACGTCACGCAGGGCGCCTTTGAAGAACGGCGCGCAGCTGTAGAACACAATGGGCGTGGTGAGAAACATCGCGACCCAGCGCAGGATCACGTGCAGTTCCGGGCTCAGGTCGATATTGAATTCCGGCCAGGTGGCCATGGTCGCCATCATGGCCTGGAACCACAAAAGGCCCGCTACCCCCAACTGACGCAGGGCCAGACGGTTTTCACCGGCCAGTTGCTCGGCGGCGCGGTCGGCCTGGTAAGGGTGCGCGGCGTAGCCGATATGGCGCAGTTCGCTGAGCAACTGGCTGAGCGGCAATTGCCCATCGGCCCAGCGCACATGCAGGCGATGGTTGGACAGGTTCAGCCGCGCCTCGGCCACGGCGGGCAGGCGCCGCAGGTGCTTTTCGATCAGCCAGCCGCAGGCCGCACAACTGATGCCTTCCATCAGCAGCGTAGTTTCAGCCTGTTCGCCGTCGTGGCGCACAAAAGGTTTTTGCACCTCGGCGCGGTCGTACAGTGCCAGTTCGTCCACCAGTTGCACCGGCAGTGCTTCAGGGTTGGCCGAGGCTTCACTGCGGTGCTGGTAATAGCTTTCCAGGCCGCCGGCCACGATGGCCTCGGCCACGGCCTGGCAGCCCGGGCAGCAGAGTTCGCGGCGTTCGCCGAGGATCATGGCAGTGAAGCGGCTGCCGGAGGGGACGGGCAGGGCGCAGTGGTAGCAAGGGGTGGGGCTGGTCATGGTTATGAATCTTGGTTGGCTGGGAGGGCCTCATCGCGGGCAAGCCCGCTCCCACATTCGGACCACAATCCCTTGTGGGAGCGGGCTTGCCCGCGATGCGCGAAGCGCAGGCTTTTTACTTTTTCAGCGCCTCGGCACCCTGCAACGGCTCATCACCCAGCAGCAAATCCTTGTCATGGCCGACCTGTTCCTCTTCGAACAGGCGCCAGGTGCGGTCGCCTTCCACGCCCAGCAGTTCGACGAAACGGCGACCTTCGACCTTGTCGGTAACCTGGCCGATGTAGCGCCCTGCTTCGCTGTCACTGCGGGCCAGGCTGATCTTGCGATCCTTCTCGGGCTGGGTCGGGGAAATCAGGTTCAGTTCCAGGGTATTCGGGTTGCTGTTGCCGGTGAGGTGCAGTTCGACTTCACCGGTCAGCGCATCCAGGTGCAGTTTGGCGCGCAGTTGCAGGGTCTGGGCCAGCAGTTCGCGGTCCAGGGAGCGGTTGATGCCTTTACCGGCCTCGTAGTAGTTGTCGTTGACCAGGTTGTCCGGGTTTTTTACCGCGATGGTCACCATGGACAACGTCAGGGTCACCGAGCAGGCCAGGATCCCGATGATGATCCAGGGCCAGAGGTGCTTGTACCAAGGGCTTGTGGCAGTTGCTGTGGACATTGTCGGGCTCTCTTTCAACGAACTTGTGGGCCGATGAATCGGCTCTTGGCTTCAATATGGACGCTGGCGTCATCGGCATCGGTAAGGATGAATTTCACCTCGTTGGTGCTCGACGGCAGTTGTTCCGGCGCGCTCGACAGCTCTACCGGCATGCTGACGATATCACCGGCCGCCACCTTGATTTCGCGCCGGCCTTGCAGCTTGAGGTCCGGCAGGCCTGCCGCGTCGAGTATGTAAGTGTGGTCGCGCTGGTCCTTGTTCATGATCTTCAGGCTGTAGACGTTTTCGATGCGGCCTTCGGCGTTCTCGCGGTAGAGCACGCGGTCCTTGCTCACGTCGAAACCCACCAGCGAACGCATGAAGAACGCCGTCACCAACAGGCTGATCATCGCCAGCAACACCAGCGCATAGCCGATCAGGCGCGGGCGCAACGTGTGGGTCTTCTGCCCGGACAGGTTGTGTTCGGTGGTGTAGCTGATCAGGCCGCGCGGGTATTCCATCTTGTCCATGATGTTGTCGCAGGCGTCGATGCATGCTGCGCAGCCGATGCATTCGATCTGCAGGCCGTCGCGGATATCGATGCCGGTGGGGCAGACCTGCACGCACATCGTGCAATCGATACAGTCACCCAGGCCCTGGGCCTTGTAGTCGATACCTTTCTTGCGCGGGCCACGTGCTTCGCCACGGCGCGGGTCGTAGGAGACGATCAGGGTGTCCTTGTCGAACATCACGCTCTGGAAGCGCGCGTAGGGGCACATGTAGATACACACCTGTTCGCGCAGCCAGCCGGCGTTGCCGTAGGTGGCGAGGGTGAAAAACCCGACCCAGAAATACGACCAGCCATCGGCCTGGCCGGTGAAGAAGTCGAACACCAGTTCGCGGATCGGTGAGAAGTAGCCGACAAAAGTCATGCCGGTGACAAAACCGATCAGTAGCCACAGGGTGTGCTTGCTGAACTTGCGCAGGAATTTGTTGGCGCCCATCGGCGCTTTATCGAGCTTGATGCGTTGGTTGCGGTCGCCTTCGGTGATTTTTTCGCACCACATGAAGATCCAGGTCCACACGCTTTGCGGGCAGGTGTAACCGCACCAGACGCGTCCGGCATACACGGTGATGAAGAACAGGCCAAAGGCCGCCACGATGAGAATGCCCGAGAGCAGGATGAAGTCCTGGGGCCAGAAGGTCGCGCCGAAAATGAAGAATTTGCGCTCGGGCAGGTTCCACCATACCGCCTGGTGACCGCCCCAGTTCAGCCACACGGTGCCGAAGTAGAGCAGGAACAGCAAGGCGCCACCGAGCATGCGCAAATTGCGGAACAGGCCGGTGAAGGCGCGGGTGTAGATTTTCTCTCGCGAGGCGTAGAGATCGACGGTCTTGGCAGGCGGGGTAACGTCATGTACCGGTATCTGGTTGCTCATCATTGCATCCCACGGCGGTGGAGATTTGCCTCGGCCAGTACGTGCCGGTCGGGGTCAAAACAGGCTGTTGCAGTGTCGTTATGATACGCCTCCATTGCTGCTGATCGGGGGCGACCTACGTGACCTGGATCAATTGATCTGGCAAGTAGGCTCGGTTTTGGCTGGCTCGGTCGTCAAAAACGAAGGAGGTCCCCTGTGGGAGCGGGCTTGCTCGCGAATGCGATGCGTCAGTCGCAAATCAAGTTGACTGATACACCGCA